>JASFGH010000081.1:0-10879 GCA_050123865.1 Desulfobacterales bacterium
ACAATGAAATAAAACCTGTCAAGGAAAAAATAGAAAAATGAAGCAAATCATTTCAAAATAGGTTGACAATTCAAAAAAAAACTTGATAATAAATCAGTTCCGTGTCAACTTTGGCTCGATTAATTGATGATAAGTTTTATAATATACTGATAATACTATATTATAAGGACTTATCGATTGGGCCGAGGTGTCGATACCCGTGACTTCTCCCCAGTTTGCGAAGGGCGTCCATTTTTGATAGGATTTCAATCATTCTAGGCGATAGATACTATATTTATGCCTGAAAACGAGCCTTTCACAGCGATTTTTTGTAAATTTTGCCCTATTGAATAGATTTATTTCATTTACAATCTCATATCATGAAAGATCAACCATCACACCCGACGATGGAGAGCATTGTCGCACAACAGCATGCCCTGACACCCAAAGGGCGGATCCTGGGTAACTATATCCTGGAAAACCCTCGCAAAGCAGTCTTCATGACGACCAAGGAACTGGCGCAGACATGCCAGGTCAGCGAAGCGACGGTGGTCCGTTTCGTCAGTCAGCTAGGATACGAAGGCTACGGTGCCTTTCAACAGGCGCTAAGGGATTTCGTGGATACGGAACTGACGATGCTGGACCGTACCGACCTTTCGGGCATGCAGCTGGCGGGCACGGATCGCCTCAGTCGTGTGGTTTATGAAGAAATAGAAAATCTTAAGTTATTTCTTGAAACCGTCGACATGGATGCGCTCAAGAAAATGGTTGATCTGATTGAAACCAGCGATTCCATCTATGTCATTGGTTCCCGTCTGTCTTATACCTTTGCTTACTACCTGGGTTGGTCTTTGACCAAGATTCGTTCGGGTGTCCACATTTTAAAAGGCAGCGACAGCACAGCGATCGACTACCTGACGATTGCATCGCCGGAAAGCCTGGTGATCATTATCGCTACCACGCGCTATCCAAATGAACTGATTCGATTGGGCAAAATGGTTCGTCGCCTCGAACTCAATCTGATTGTGATTGCCGACAGCGCCCTTTGCCCGTTGATTCAATTCGGGCACCTGTCGCTGATTGCGCCGTCAAAAAACATTCCCTTTATCGGAAATCCAACCACGATTTCTTGCGTCATCAATTATCTGGTTCTCGAACTTGCCAGCCGCAATGGCGACCGACTTAAAAAGCACCAGGAAAAAATAGAACAGGCGTATCGCGAAAATGATGTCCTGTTTAATCTGTATAAAGAAGAATTTGCCAAAAAATGACTACATATTTTACTTGCAAAGGAGGCAAGGATCATGAGTGAATTATTCGCAAAGATGGCGGAGTCTTTGATCGCCGGCAAAGTGGATGAGGTTTCAAATCTTACAAAGGAAGCTGTGGACGGGGGCCTGTCGCCCCAGGATATTTTGGAACAGGGATTACTGGCCGGCATGGATGTCGTCGGCCAACGCTTTAAAGCCAATGAAATGTTTATTCCGGAGGTGTTACGCTGCGCCAAATGCATGCATGGCGCCATGGAAATTTTGCGACCCCTGCTGATCGAATCCGGTGTGAAGACGGCCGGCACATTGGTGATCGGAACGGTGAAGGGCGACCTGCATGACATCGGCAAGAACCTGGTGGGCATGATGTTCGAAGGGGCCGGGTTTAAGGTTATTGACCTGGGCATCGATAAGGCGCCACAGGTGTTTGTTGATGCCTTAAAGGAGCATAAGGCGGAACTATTTGGTATGTCGGCACTGTTAACCACCACCATGCCGATGATGGGCGAGACCATCAATGCCATAAAGGAAGCGGGCATCCGGGATCAGGTCAAAATCATGATTGGCGGGGCTCCCGTGACAGCCGAGTTTGCCAAAGAAATTGGGGCCGACGCCTATGCCTCAAATGCCGCCAGCGCTGTTGATACCGGAAAGGAGCTGCTGGGTTTATAGAGTCGCCCGGCTTTTAGGAAAAAAATTAGGGTACCCCTAGCCTCGGGCCGCTTTTTTTAAAGGCAAAATAGGAGATAGTCCCATGTTAGAAAAAACAATGCTCATCAAAATGAATCAACAGGCCTATGGTACAACGATGTTTAAAATTCTGACCGCAGATCAAATCGAACAGATTTATTTTGCGGCCCTGGACGTTTTAGAAGTTTCTGGGGCCCGGGTCCTTCACACGGGAGCTTTACAACTTTTTGAAAAAAGCGATGCGGTCGTCAGCGACAATGATCGGGTGCGGATTCCCACCTCCCTGGCGGAACAGGCGTTGCAAAGCACTCCTTCCAAAGCGGCGCTGTCCGATAGAAACGGTAAGCGCTCGATCAAACTCCAAAAAAACGAGGTGGCTTTGGGAAGCGGAGCCGATGCCACTTTTGTATACGACCTAAAGACCGCAGAGCGTCGCAAGTGCACCTTTGCTGATGTGGAGGCCGCCGCCAAAATCGTTGATTTACTGCCGGGCTTTGATTTTTGCATGTCGTTTGGTGTGGTCTCAGACGCGCGCAATCCGAAAACACATGACCGGCATCAATTTATGGCCATGATTAAGAACTGCAGCAAGCCGCTGATGGTCACCAGTGTCGATGTTGAGGGATTAAAGGATCAATGGGAAATGGCCTGTCTGATGCGTGGCGGTGAAAATGAGTTTCGTTTAAATCCCCTGTTTGCCACCTATATTCAGTCGGAGACTCCGCTGGTGTATTCTGAAGAAATGGTGGACCGACTTTTGTTTGCCACGCAAAAAGGCATACCGGCCGTATACTCATCCTGTTCCGGAATGGGTGTGACCGCTCCGGTGACCACTGCCGGCGTTCTGGTGCAAACCCTGGCCGACAGTCTTCTGGCGGTTGTATTGAGCCACCTGCAAAAGCCCGGAATGCCCCTTATTTTAGGCGGCATTCAAACGGTCATGGATGAAAACAGGAAAAGCTTTTATTTCGGATCCCCCGAGCTTCATCTGGCTTCAGCGGGCATTACCGAAGTCTACAAATGGCTGGGACTTTTGAGCTCGACTCCCGGCGGGTGCTCGGATTCAAAGATAGTCGACGAGCAGACCGCCTCGGAGGCTGTGATGAGCGTCTACAACAGTTTTATGGCCGGAACAAACCTGATCCATCATGCGGGCAGCCTCGAGGGTGGATTAACTGCATCTCTGGCCAGCTTGGTCATGTGTGATGAAATTATCGCAATGGTCAAACAGATTGGAAAAGGCATTGAGGTCACGGATGATAGTCTGGCCTTGGACCTGCTTAAGGAAATCGGGCCGGGCGGTGAATTCTTAAGTCACGACCACACCTTTGACCACTTCCGGGATTGGTTCCAGCCGACCGTCATTGATCGCTCCAACTGGGAAACCTGGACCAACGCCGGCAGCAAAACCTACCAGGATCGGCTCGTACCCGAAGTCGACCGCTTGTTGGAGGCCCACCAGCCGGAACCGCTGGACGAAAAGTTAATTCAGGAGATGAAAAAAATCATCAGCCTGGCGGACAAAAAGGAGGTTTGATGATGAGCACACGAACCAATCAAACGATCAATCAAACAGCACAGTTTCGCATCTTATCACCGGATCAGAAACAGAGAATTTTCGAAGGAATGATCGAAACCCTGCGCGATACCGGTGTGCATCTTCACCACAAGGAGGCCCGCGCGCTGCTAAAAGAGCACGGCGCTTTGATTGATGACATAACGGTCAGGATTCCGCAAAATCTAATATTGGATGCCCTGGCCACTGTTCCGCCGGTGACCATCGTCCAGAGCTGGGATGGCACCCGTAAAACCCGTATCGAAAAAAACCAGGTGCTGTTCGGCCCCGGACCCACCCCGCCGAACTACACTGACCCTGACACGCTCGAGCGCCGCAAATATGTCAGAAATGATGCGTCCGTGGTGGCCCGGGTCTGTGAGGCTCTTCCGAACATCGGTTTTGTGCAATCTTTGGGCACCATCAGTGATGTGACCGTATCTTTGGCAGATGCATATGAGTTTGCCGAGATGATTCAAAACACCACCAAACCGATTTTATCCTGGTCGTATACCCGCGATACCTGTAGCGACATTCATCAGATCGCCATCGCCATGGCCGGCAGTGAAGAAGCCTTCAAACGCTGCCCGAATTACGTCTTTTACGGTGAACCGATCTCACCGCTGCTCAGCGATTTTCACGCCATGGACAAGCTCATGTATAACGCCGAGCACGGCATCCCACAGGTTTACACCCCCTGCTGTATAGGCGGTGCGACCGTTCCGGCCACCCATGCCGGCCAGTTGGTATGCGCCTTTTCCGAATCCATGCTCGGTGTGGTGGTTGCCCAGCTGCTCAATCCCGGCACCTGCGTGATTATGGGCGGTGTCCAGTCGATTATGGATATGCAGTATTCGGTCTACGCCTATGGATCTCCGGAGTTGAGTCTGATGAGCGCAGCCCTGACCGAAATGGCGCAATATGCGGGATTGCCGATGTTCTCCACCGCCGGCTGCACCGACACCAAAACGGTGGATGTCCAGGGCGCGATTGAAGCGGCTACTTCGGTGCATTCGGCCATGCTCAGCGGGGCGAACTTTATTCATGATGTCGGATACTTCGAATCGGGCATGACCGGCTCCGTGCTGCAGCTGGTGATGGCGGATGAACAAATCGGCATGAGCCATGTGGTCGCAAAGGGCATCGAAGTCAATGATCAGACTCTCGCTGTTGAAGAAATCTGTCAGGTGGGACCGGGCGGCGATTACAGCAAAAGAGATCACACCCAAAAGCACGCGGCCGCCCTCTGGTCACCCACATTGATGGACCGACAGCGTTATGAGGACTGGGCGGAGCAGGGTCAGACCACGATGAGAGAGCGGGTTATTGCAAAGGCCCGTGACATCATCGCCAACTTCGAGGGGCCCATAGCAAAAGTACCGCCGGAGGCAAAGAAGAAAATTGAAGACATCTTGCAGGCGGCGGAAGAACGCGAGGCTAAAAAGGCAGCGGCTGAAAAGAAAGCAGGTTAGAACCTATCTCAAAAATGCATCTAACGCCCAATGGCTTTGTTAAAAACCGATTCAAAATGCTCGAATATTAACGTGTATGCTCCGTTTTTCAATCGGTTTTACGCAGCGCCCTTGGGCGTGATCTACTATTTTTGAGATAGGTTAACGTTAAGCGCTATTGACATTAGCCAGCCACCGATGATGAGCCGGACGGATCGACGCTATGACCCGTCCGGCTCTATACATTTTGCGCTCATCCGCCTGCCGCCTTGAGAGAATGAAATCGAGTCGCCTGAGGAGCAGAATCCCCCCGGCCGGCTCGACATGACCTATACCTGTTTAAATTTCATGCAAGATTCAGATATTGAACGGAAGCTCATGGACCCATCCGGCGAATATGTCATCGGAATTGACACGGGAGGTACGTATACCGATGGTGTCCTGCTGGACTTGCAATCCCGCAAGGTTATGGCTTTCAGCAAGACGCTGACCACCCGCGACAACCTCGCCCGCGGAATAAAAAAAGCGCTCGCCGAACTTCGCATTGCGGATCCCGGCAGCATCAGACTGGTTGGAATTTCCAGTACTCTGGCAACCAATTCCATTGCCGAAGGCAAAACACGCAGGGTCGGCCTGCTGCTGATCGGCTACGACCAGGAGCTGATGGCCATCTATAACCTTGTGTCTAAGTTACCCACCCGCCATTTCACACACTTCAGAGGCGGCCACACCACCCAGGGCTTGGAAAAAGAAGCACTTGATATGAAAAGCATCGAGTCCTGGGTCGCACGACACCACTCAGAAGTGGACGCCCTGGCCATTTCAAGCTACTTCAGCCCCCTGAACCCTTCCCACGAAGAGCGTGCCCAAGAGATGGTGCGCAACATGTGTGCTCTGCCGGTTGTGCTGGGAAACCACCTTTCAAAAAAACTGGATTCCATCAAGCGCGCCACCACGGCCTGTTTGAACGCCTCGCTGGTGGCCGTCATGCAGGAGTTTATCGAAGCGGTGCGCAAATCTCTGGTCGCTCAGGGAATCCAAGCACCGTTAATGATCGTCAAAGGAGACGGCTCCCTGATGCCTTACGCGGATGCCGTCCGCAAACCGGTGGAAACCGTCCTGTCAGGCCCGGCCGCCAGCGCCATTGGTGGACGCTTTCTTTCGGGACACGGTAGCGCGCTGGTCATCGATGTGGGCGGCACCACCACCGATATGGCCTTGATGGACAATTTCAAGGTGACCCTTTCAGAAGACGGCGCCCGAGTGGGCAATTTTGAGACCGCTGTTGAGGCCGCCCGTATTCGAAGCACTGCGCTCGGCTGCGACAGCCGGATTGCCTTTGATGCCGGGGATAAGATTCAGGTGGGCCCGGAGCGGGTGGTACCGCTGGCGCTTTTGGCCGCACGCTTTCCGCGGGTTGAAAAAGAAATTTGTGATCTGAAAAAAAAGGGAGCACTCGAACGGCGTGCGACCGATATCGAGTACTGGTTTTTGTCCAAAGCACCCGGTTCTCAAAAACGGGTGATCGCAAATGCGAACCATCAGAAGTTAATTGCCCTGCTTCAAGACGGCCCGCTGAGTCTGACGCAATTGCTAAAAAAAATGGACGTCTATCACGCTTTACAGCTGAATGCGGATTCTCTGACCCGGCAGGGTGTCATCGAACAGGCGACCCTGACACCCACCGATCTTTTGCATGTGAGCGGCCGGATGGATATCTGGTGTGGGCAAGCCGCCCGGCAGGCGCTGGACCATGCGTGCGCCTTGCACGCTAAGGATCAGACCCGTGTCGTGGAGCAGGCCCTCGATTCAATTGTGTTTACCATGGTTAAAGAAGCTTTCGTCTTTCTGGCGCGCCATGTCAGTGAAGCGCAATTGCCGGAACAGATAAATGGGCCATGGGGGCGCTGGTTTGTCAGGGAAGCCCTCACACAAACAAATCCGTATCTGGCGGTGACCATGACCAGTCGCTATCCGATTATCGGTATTGGTGCGCCGGCTAAAATATTTATTCAAAAAGTGGCCGAATATCTGAATACCCGTTTTATTTTGCCGGATCATGCCCCGGTGGCCAATGCCGTAGGGGCGGTGGCCGGTTCGGTGGTCGTCTCCAAAGAAGCCCTGGTTTATGCCCGGGAAACTGAAGGTGCCCGCGCATTCATGGTGCAAGTCGGGGGCAGCAACAAAGGCTTTACCGAAATCGAAGATGCCTGTCGCTATGCCGAAAAAATAGTCGCTCAGCTGGCCCGTGAAAGTGCGGTTGCAGCCGGTGCGATCGCACCCCAGGTTGTGATTGACAAACATACTGAAGGCTCCTTGCAAAGAATTATGGCGCACGCGGCTGGAAATCCACGACTATCCGATCCGCGGGGAAATCATCCTATATGAATCGCTTCAGCTGAAAAAGAAATCCATCCCATTGAAAGGAGGGCAAAGATATGATGATGCAACAGCCGCAGCTGTATTTTAAACCCAAGCTTCAGGTCATCAATGATGACCAGATCAAAAAGATCCACATGGCCGCCCTTGAAGTTCTGGAACGCACCGGTATCAAAATGACCCACCCCCGGGGCCTGGAATTGCTGGACGGGGCCGGTGCCAGAGTGGATGACGACCGGGTTCGTATCCCCGGCTGGCTGGTAGAAGATGCTATTCGCAAAGCACCGTCGCGCGTGGTTTTGGGGAATCGAAGCGGTCAGCGCGCCGTTATCCTGGAAGGTGACACATCATGGTTCGGACCCAGTCTGGACTGTATCGATTATCTGGATCCCATCACCGAGGAGCGCATGCGCTTTACCAGCGAGCATTGCCGCATCACAGCGACCCTGGCCGACGCCCTGCCGAATTTTGACTGGTCGATGGTCATCGGGATGGCGGACGATCAGCCTCCCGAAATCGCCGATCGTATCATTGCACGGCAGGCGCTGACCTATTGTGAAAAACCACTGGTTTTTTGCTGCAACGATGCCGATAGCGAGCGCGCCATTTATGAAATGGCGCTGCTCATCTGCGGCGGCAAAGAAAATTTTGAAAAAGCACCGACAATCGTCCAATATTCGGAGCCGATTTCACCACTTGAGTTTTATGATCCGGCCGTTGACAAAATGCTATTCACTGTTGAAAACGGTATCCCTTTGATCAATTTCCCGGCGCCCCAGGCGTGCGGTTCCGCCCCGGCCACCTTTGCCGGTACCATCGTACAGGGAAGCGCAGAATCCCTGAGCGGGCTGGTGCTGGCCCAGGCGGCCCGACCGGGAGCTGCGTTTATATATGGTGCTTTTACAACCATTATGGACATGCAAACATCAATATTTTCTTATGGTGCACCCGAAATGAGCCTGATGGTCGGCGCCATGGCACAGATGGCACAATTCTACGAGCTGCCCTTTTTCGGCACGGCCGGCTGCACCGATGCCAAATTCTGCGATCCACAGGCGGCCGTCGAAGCGACCTTACAGTGCCTCAGTTCCGCAGCCATCGGATCCAGCCTGGTCCACGACTGTAGCAGCTGGATGGACCACGGGTCGCTGGTATCGCCGGCCTTTATGGTGCTGGTCAACGAGATCCTTCACAGTGTCAATCAATACATGAAGGGGCTGCCGGTAACCGAAGAGACCCTGGCAATTGATTTGATCAATCGGGTCGGACCCGGCGGGCACTACCTGCAGGAAGACCACACCATGAAACATTTTCGGGAAGTCCGGTATTCAAAGCTTTTTGATCGCACGGTTTATGATCAGTGGAAGGAGATGGGCGGCAAGCGCTTTGAAGAGCGGCTGCGTGAACTTACCCAGGAGGCCATGGCACACCAGGTGGCGCCGCTGCCCGAGGATGTCATCCAAGAGCTCGATCGTATGCAAGCACACTGGCAGTAGGCACTTTGGAAGCTGCAATCGGATGCAACCCGCTTGGACGAATTAGCCTAATTTTGCGATAAACTTTTGCAGATCCATATCGACATCGGCCGGCAGCTCAGGTGCTTCATAGTTATTTAAAATTTCCTTAACCTTTAGATTGGCTGTGACCAAGCTCTGGGGGGATCCATTCGCCTGCCAGGTCACAAAGTCGTCACGGTTGGCCAAGCGCGGTTGATAGAATTCGGTTCTAAAATGGTCGAAGGTGTGATCCTTGTCCAGGAAATGACCCCCGGGCCCGACGGCCTTGATCACATCGAAAGCCAGGGTATCCGGGTTGACGTCAATTGCCCGGTGGATCCTTTTGACCATCCCGCACATTTCATCATCCAGCATAAATTTTTCATAGGACATGCAGTTAAAGGATTCCAGAATGCCGGCGCTGTGCAGCACAAAATTGGCGCCGCAGACCAGGGCCATTAAAAGGTTCATCATGGACTCATAAGACGCCTGTGCCTCCGGTGATTTGGCGTCGCACACCGCCCCACCGCTTCGTGCCGGTAACTTGTAAAAACGGGCCATCTGTACCGTGGCTGCTGCATTGATGGCCATCTCTGGCGAACCGATACTCAGTGTGCCGTTGCGCATCTCGGTGTTTGAGGAAGCACCACCGAAGATGACCGGCGTGCCCTCGCGGATCAGCTGCGTCAGTACAATTCCGGCTAGAACCTCGGCGTTCTGCAGGGCCAGATTTCCGGCCAGCGTAACCGGACCTGTGGCCCCGGCGATCGCCAGCGAAGTAATCAGCACGGCTTGCCCGGCAGCAGCATATTCCATCAAGGCGCCCAGCATGCGGGCGTCGTATTTCAAGGGTGTTAACGGCCCAATGACACTGACGATTGCGGGGGCCGACTCAATTTGATCCCGGCTACCGAACAGAACGGCGGCCATTTGAATACAATCCATGGCAGCCTGGGCACCCATCGTGCTGCCCATGAAACATTTATCCGAATACTTCACGGCGGCATAAATCATATGGGCGTGGCGCGTCTCGTAGGGGATATCGGTGGGTTCGACGACCGTACCGCTTAAAACATCCAGATTGGCGCTGGCACCGGTGAGTTTGACAAAATTTTCAAAGTCCTTCAGGGTGGCTTTGCGCCGGCCGTTTTCAAGATCAGTGACAAAAGGGGCGCCGTAACCCGGAGCAAAGATTGTGTTGCCGCCGCCGACGACCACATTGTTTTGCGGGTTGCGCGCGTGCAGCATAAAGCGACGGGGCGCTTTTTTAATCTGGGCTTCGACCAGTCCGGATGGGAAAAAGACGCGCTGTCCGTCGACCTTCGCACCCCCCTTTTTAAGCACTTCCAGCGCCGGTGGATAGCCAATATCCATACCGATTTGTTCCAAAATCTGCAAGGAGGTTTGGTGCACCTTCTCAACCTGAGTTTTAGTTAAAATTTCAAAACGATGCATCCCATTTGTCCTTTCAAAAAAATTTTAGAAGCGGTTTAAAAACCGCTTCTAAAAACTATTATCGAGACGAAATGATGTTGAAGTCAAGTAAAAAGAAGGGGGTCTGCGGTGCTGACAAATAGAGATGTTCCACAAAAAACTTGACAGGTAATATTACCTGTAATATATATCGTATTACCTAAAGTAAAGGAGTAATATTTTTGAACAAGATCAGTTTTTCAATTACGATTAACCTCTCGCTCGATCTCAAGGAAGATAGAGCAAACATCAATATCGAAAATGTCGATCTCGTGCCGGCTGTTGTTTCTTTGCCGATTTTAGATTCCCGGTACCGGGCTGATTTGTCCAAGACCAAGAAGAAGACGGTTCACGATATCATTCTGCAGACGGCCAAAAAATATGTCTTGGAGTCCGGCCAGAACAAGTTTACCGGTGCTAAGCTTTTCAATCTATCCCTTGTGCAACACCCTGGATTAAAACGAAACACATTTGCAGCGCGGGTCATTGCTGCTGCACCCAACCACCCCTCGCACCGGCATTCCTCGAACCGCAAGGATTATTTTACTTACCTGGGTAAGGGCTTTTACGAACTGAATCAAAAAT
>JASFGH010000082.1:0-10775 GCA_050123865.1 Desulfobacterales bacterium
GTTTCATTGACCATTTTCATTTCTTCTTTCGTATACCCGTTATCCATAAATTTATCGATATGCGGCAGACAGTTAAAAGCAATGCGATGCGGGTAAACACTATTTTTGTAATCAAGGAAGTTAATCATCGCATGGGTTTGGTCAAATAGTTCATCGATAGCCTTTTTGCCGGTTCCCGATACGGCCTGATAGGTTGAGACCACGATACGCTTGATCCCGAACTGTTGATGGATCGGATGCAGGGCAACCACCATCTGGATAGTTGAACAATTCGGATTGGCGATGATGCCTTTTCGGGTATATTGGCCAACAGCGTGAGGATTGACCTCGGGCACCACCAGCGGAACCTCGGGATCCATCCGCCAGGCGCTTGAATTGTCAACGACCACACATCCGTCTTTAAAAGCATGGGGGGCAAAAGTTTCACTGGTACCACCACCGGCAGAGAAAAGCGCAATGTCGATCCCCTTGAAAGAATCTTTTTTCAACTCCTGGACATCAATCAAATCGCCTTTGAACTTAAGCTTGCGGCCTACAGAACGTTTGGAGGCCAAAAGGACAACCGATTGTACCGGAAAATCAATTTCTTCAAGCGAGCGTATCATCTGATTGCCCACCGCGCCGGTAGCGCCGGCAACAGCAATGTTTATTTTTTTTTGAGCCATACTGTGTCTCCCCAAAAATATAAATAATCTGATATGTCTATACCATACTGCCCATAAGGTCTAAGCGCTTTTTTTGATATAATCGACAACCAAATCGCCAATCTCACTGGTTGAATATCCCATGCGGCCGGCGGCCACATCTTGAATGTCGTTTTTCAGAACTTTGGCCACACCGGCTTCAACAACCAGCGCTGCCTTTTTCTCGCCGAGAGTATCAAGCATCAACTGAACCGCCAAAATGGTGGCAATCGGGTTTATTTTCTGCTGGCCGGTGTACTTGGGGGCTGAACCGCCGATGGGTTCAAACATGGAGACCCCGGCCGGATTGATATTCGCGCCGGCGGCGATTCCCATGCCGCCCTGAATGATGGCACCGAGATCGGTAATAATATCGCCGAACATATTGTCGGTCACAATCACATCGAACCATTCCGGATTTTTTACCAGCCACATGCAAAGCGCGTCAACATGGGCATAATCGGCTTCAATATCCGGGTATTCTTCGGCAACTTCGTAAAATGTTCTTTCCCAGAGGTCAAACGCATAGGTCAGGACATTGGTTTTCCCGCAAAGGGTTATCTTACCGGATTTGTTCCGGGTTTTGCAAAATTCAAAAGCATAGCGAATGCAGCGTTCCACGCCGTTACGGGTATTAATCGATTCCTGTATGGCGACCTCTTCTGCAGTGCCGCGCTTGAGAAATCCACCCGCACCGGCATATAGGCCTTCGGTGTTTTCACGCACCACAACAAAATCGACATGCTCGGGAAGCTTATCCTTAATGGGCGTGTAAACACCCTCATAAAGCTTAACCGGTCGCAGGTTGATATACTGATCCAGCGCAAACCGTGTTTTCAGTAAGATGCCTTTTTCCAGTAATCCGGGCTTGACATCCGGATGACCGATGGCACCTAAAAAAATAGCATCCTTTGATTTGAGCGATTCAAGCAGTTCGTCGGAAATCGTTTCACCGGTGGCCAAATAGTGCTCACCGCCGATGTCATAGGTTGTGATATGGCAGGCAAAGTCATATATGGCGGCCACTGCTTCAAGAGTTTTCAGTCCTTCTGCAACAACCTCCGGTCCGGTTCCATCACCCGGGATGACCGCTACGTCATAGGTCTTTTTCATGCTTTTTTTCCGTTTCGCAAATGCTGAAATACATTATAAAAAAACCGCCGATTCGCAGTCGCATTGCTGGAATCCGGCGATAGTTTAGCCATTCTTTCGATCTTTGCCTCGTAAGCCGGGCTCACCCAAACTGACCGATTAGTGACGTTCCCGCTTTAACTTTATCACCGACAGTCACCGTAATATCGGCCTCATCAGGCAAGTAGACATCGAGACGCGAGCCAAAGCAAATCAATCCGAAGCGCTGCCCTTTTTTTAAATCCATGCCGGGCTGAACATAGCAAATGATTCTGCGGGCAATCAACCCGGCAATCTGGACGACACATATTGCTTTGTTATCCGGGGTTTTTAAAAAAACGGCGTTATGCTCATTTTGCACTGAAGCCTTATCCAGGTTCGCCGCAAAAAACTTACCGGGGTGATGATTGACCTTTTCCACCACTCCGTCAAAGGGGATGCGATTAACGTGCACGTTGAAAACGGACATAAAAATGCTGATTTTTTTGCAGCGGCCATTGAAAAAAGCAGAGCTTTCTATGGTGTCCACCACAATGACTTTACCGTCTGCCGGCGCAACGATCCCTCCGGTCTGATCGTGAATTAACCGATCCGGATCCCTGAAAAAACCGCAGAAGCTAAAGGCAATCACCACGCCCAGCAAGGCCAGAAGGGTAATCCCCAGCAGCGCAAAAATCAAAGTGACAAATGCCGCCGCCAGAATAAGCGGATAGCCGGCTTTTGCCACCGGAAAGGCTGTCTGAACGGTTGGCTCAGACGATGAATGTTTCTCCATGCAATCGCTATCCCAAGAGGTAAGATGCGCCATCTATAGCGGGCACCTGCGTGAGCAAATATAAAGATTTTTACATACCAATATCGTTATGAATTGTCAATGATTACCATGAGATGATCAGTACCCAAGACCTAATTTCGAAGCAGCCCTGAAGGGGCCCCATATCAATCGTCCAAAAGCCTTGGCCGGATTCGATCCGGGCTTTATCGTCCAGCGCGCGGGAAATCGATTAATTGCCGCCTTCTGCTATGTCCTTGCCCGTCACTTCTCCATTTTCATTAGGGGTCGGTTGTACACGGAATTTGGCTGCGACACTGAGTTCCGCGTCCGATTTGCGAATGTAAAACGGCGTCAAATCTGTAACCCCAACGGTCTCGTTGGCTTTAAATCTTTTCAAACTTAAAAACGCAACTTTTGACGCCCGAATAAAATTCTGATCATCGGGAACAAAGACGGCTTTGTCACCCAGCGCATCCTGTATTTTGTTTTGATACAGCTGGGCGCCTGATCCGATAAACACGCAGGGCTCCCTGATGTCAAGAACAAATGCTTCCGGCTGGACAGCACATGCCGGTGTTTCAGGGATCAGGTGATCGTTCTTTAAACGGTAAGTCGCCGCATAGACCTCTGCTTTGCGCGCATCCAGCAGGGGACAAATCAAACGGGTCTGAGCGCCGCACTGCCAGGCAAGTGTTTCAAGAGTTGATACGCCTGCAACCGGTTTATCAACGGCTGATGCCAGACCTTTGATAGTGGCCATTCCGATTCGCAAACCGGTAAACGAGCCGGGTCCGACCGTAACCGCAAAACCGTCCAGATCACCAGCGCCACAATCAGCCGTTTTCAAAACCAAATCGATGGAGGTCATCAAATGTTTTGAATGTGTTTGCTTTTTGTGGGTCGTCAATTCAGCGCATACGGACGAATTATCAATTACGGCAACACTGCAACTTGTTGTCGCTGTGTCGACGGCAAGGATCTTCATGACGTTATCAATTTCAGGGTCATTTATTTGCGTTTGCTACCGGATCGCTTTGGTCGAGTTTTTGCCTTGGGCTCAATAATGGCCCGGGCTAAAACTTCCGACATATGCTTTACCGGCACAAACTCAATCTTGCGCTTCAGATGCCGCGGCAACTCGGCCAGATCTCTTTTATTTTTATCGGGTATGATGACCGTCCGAATCCCCGCCCGCATCGCCCCCAGGGCCTTTTCTTTTAATCCGCCAATCGGAAGGACACGGCCCCGGAGTGTAATTTCACCGGTCATGGCCACGTCATTTCGAACAGACTTATAGGTAAAAGCTGAAATCAAGGCCGTTGCCATGGCAATCCCGGCCGAGGGGCCGTCCTTGGGAATAGCGCCGGCCGGCACATGGATATGAATATCTGAACTTTCAAAATCTTTATCCTTTACGCCCCAGGAAGTCAAATTGGCCCGAGCATAACTAACCGCCGCCCGGGCGGACTCCTGCATGATGTCTCCCAGTTGCCCGGTCACAATTAAGTCCCCTTTTCCAGCGATCAGCGATGCTTCAACATACAGCAGTTCACCGCCGGCCTGGGTCCAGGCCAAACCGGTTGACAGGCCCACCTGGTTTTCTTCTTTTTCCATATCCGGACCATACTTGGGGATACCCAGATATTTATGCAGGTTGCCCCGGGTAACGGAAAACGGTTCTTTTTTTCGTTCAGCGATGTTGCGGGCAATTTTACGGCAGATGGCCGCAATTTCTCTTTCAAAATTTCGCAGACCCGCTTCAGAAGTATACTCGGAAATCATTTGCTGCAATGCAGCGCTGCTAATCTTAACAGAGCGGGTTTTGAGTCCATTTTCTGTGATCTGGCGAGGGATCAAGTATTTTTGCGCAATAGCGATTTTTTCTTGTTCAGTATAACCGGAAAGCGAAATGACTTCCATCCGATCCAGCAATGCTGACGGAATCGTATCGGTCAGATTGGCAGTCAGGATAAACATGACCTTGGATAAATCAAATGGAATGTTTAAAAAATGATCGCTAAAGGAAGCATTTTGCTCCGGATCCAATGCCTCCAGTAGTGCGGCGGACGGATCTCCGCGAAAATCTGCACCCAATTTATCGATTTCATCCATCATAAAAACCGGATTATTGCTGCCACATTGCTTAAGACCCTGCAGAATGCGGCCGGGCAGTGCACCGATATAGGTTCGCCGATGGCCTCTGATTTCAGCTTCATCACGGATACCCCCCAGAGAAATTCGTATGAACTTACGATTTAATGCGCGTGCAATGGATTGGCCCAAAGAGGTCTTGCCAACGCCAGGCGGTCCGACAAAACATAAAATCGGGCCTTTCATCTTCGGGTTCAATTTGCGGACACTCAAATATTCGAGAATACGGTCCTTCACCTTTTCCAAACCGTAGTGATCTTTTTCAAGTACCCCCTTAGCCTTGCCAATATCAAAATTGTCCCGGGAAGATTTGTGCCATGGTAGCTCCACCAACCAGTCGAGGTAGGTTCGCGAAACTGTTGCCTCGGCAGAATCCGGATGCATCTGTTCAAGACGCTTGAGTTGCTTGATCGCTTCTTTATCCGCTTCTTTGGGCATTTTTGCGCGTTTGATCTTCTTGCGGTAGTCTTCAATTTCAGCGGTCTTGTCGTCTTGTTCGCCCAGCTCTTTGTAAATCGCTCTGACCTGTTCGCGCAGATAATAGTCGCGCTGGGATTTGGAAATTTCATCCTTGACGTCGGATTCAATTTTAGCCTGAACCGTTGAGAATTTAAGTTCTCTGCTAAGCAGATCATTGACCTTTGTGAGGCGTTTGAAAGAATCCGTTAACTCCAGCAGTTCCTGGGATTCCTTAATTTTGAGTTTTAAATTGGATGCCGCCAAATCGGCCAGTTTGCCCGGTCCTTCGATGCTTTCTAAAATGGCGCTGATATCGCCGGAGAGCTCCCCCCGTAGCGAAAGGATTTTTTCGGTATTTTCCCTGACGGCTCGCATCAAGGCTTCTGTCTTCAGGTCGATTTCGCCGACCAGCGGCTCTTCAACTTTTTCAATTTTAACCCGGTAAAATGATCGTTTTCTCAAATAACGAACAATTTTAGCCTTGGCAACACCTTGCACCAGAGCTTTGACCCGACCATCCGGAAGCTTCAACATTCGCAAGACCCGGCTGACCGTACCGATCTTGTATATGTCTGTCGCGACCGGGTTTTCAATTGCAGGATCTTTTTGAGTGACCAGCATCAAATATCCATCTTTGGCGACGCCTTCTTCAACCGCACGTATAGACCTTTCCCGGCCGACAAACAGTGGCAACACCATATCGCTAAATATGACGATATCCCGCACCGGCAGCAGCGGAAGAGTGGCCGGTATCTCAGCATTGGCGCTGTCTTCTTCAATAAGGCTGATCAGATCATCTGTATCGCTTTGTGCCATTTTCGCTCCTGCTCATTGCACTAAAATTCAAGGTCTATCGGCATTAAGCCGAAACTACCCCTGAGTTGGCAATCCGATTTTTTGTGCAATATAAGCTGTTAAAATAAGTTTTAATTTTTCTTTGACAATATCCAGTTTAATTTTTTATGAAATACATTCTTAACCCTCAAGATAAGGACGTTCAGTGTATTTTAAAGGTGAACAACGCAGGTAATCTGCCTATAGAGAAAACGGCTCACTCGATCAAAAAACCGCCTGCTAAAGAACGCTTACCCCGTCAGGATCGTTAAACGATGATAACAAATTATTTGACCGAATTCTTGGTTTTTATTTTTGGGATCTGCATCGGAAGCTTTTTGAATGTGTGCATTTATCGGCTTCCGGAATCAAAATCAATTGTCCACCCCCGTTCAATGTGTCCAAGTTGCGGAACCCTGATCGCTTTTTATGACAATATACCGATTTTCAGCTTCATTGCCTTGCGCGGAAAATGCCGCCATTGTGCGGCAAGCATCTCATTTCGTTACCCCGTTATTGAATTTATCAGTGGCATTTTTGCCGTGGGCGTATTTTTGAAATATGGCTTGAGTTTTGAAGCCCTGATTTATTATACCTTTATCGCAACGCTGCTGGTGATCACATTTATTGATATTGATCACCAGATTATCCCCGACGTGATTAGCCTGCCGGGAATACCGATTTTTTTTGCGGCCAGCTTCGCCCTGCCCGATATAAAGCTCGTTGAGTCTATTTTGGGAATTTTAATCGGTGGCGGCAGCCTGTGGATCGTTGCTCAGTTGTATTATGTGCTGACCCGAAAAGAAGGTATGGGTGGTGGCGATATCAAACTTTTAGCGATGATGGGCGCCATCATCGGATGGAAGGGCGTCTTATTTACGATATTTATGGCCTCGGCCATCGGAACGGTTGTCGGCATGCTCGTCATGCTAAAGACCCGTACATCGATGAAACTTAAGGTGCCATTTGGACCCTTCCTGGCCATCGGCGCAATCGCTTATATATTCTTGGGCCCACAATTGATGGCCTGGTATTTTAACCTGCTGCGACAATGAATATGGATTGACATTCAATTGAGCCCGAACTCAATTTAGGATTTACACATGAAAATAGCCATTATTTCCGATATCCACGGCAACATGGAAGCATTCGAGCAGGTTTCGGCCGATATCGAAAGGTATCGGGTTGACGATATCATCAGCCTGGGGGATCACATCGGTTATGGCCCGCAGCCGGAGGAGGTCATCAATCGCATCCGCCGGCGCAACATTACAGCATTGCAGGGCAACCATGAGCTGGCTCTGGTTGAGCCAGCTTACCTGGACTGGTTTAACCCAGCTGCCCGTATCTCACTGAATATAACCAGCAAACTATTGTCCCCTCAATCCATCAAATTCATCGGCAATCTGAAAACCCATTGGAGCGTTCATGGATGTCGCTTCGTTCATGGATTTCCGCCGGACTCTGTGTTGACCTATTTATTCCAGCTATCCGATGATACAAAAATCCGGGCGCTGGAGCGTTTAAGCGAAAAACGCTGTTTTATCGGCCACACCCACACCCTGGACATCGTCAGTTTTGGCCGTCAGGGCCTCATTAGCGCCAAGCTCAAAGAAGGCCTCAACAAGCTGGACAGCGGTCGCAAATATATCATCAGTGCCGGCAGCGTCGGACAGCCCCGTGATGGAAACAACAAAGCCAAGTATCTGATCTGGGACTCAACTGAAGATACGGTTGACGTCAAATTTGTGGACTATGACATTGCTGCGGTGGTTGAAAAAATAATGACGGCCGGTCTACCGCAAAAACATGCGCAACGGCTCTGGTAAGGTCTCATCTTCGAAAAGGTTTGTCGTACCATAAGCGACCAGCAATAACAGGGGCCCATAAAGAATAACGAACCGGAGCGATGGAGAAGAGATGATGGCCTAAAGCCTGATTTTGGTGGCTTCCCCTAACTTTATCCCAATATCCAGCGCCTGGCGATTCATCTCCAGAAAATCCGGTGGAATACGATTTTCCAGCGCTTTCATGATGGATTCGGGATCGATCAATTCGGTGATGGCAATGACGGCCCCGAGCATGCAAATATTGAAAACAATCGGTTTGCCGATTTTGTCAATGACAGAATCATACATGGCAATTTCTTTTTGCTGGGCATCAACTTTTTTTTCGGTTTGGACATAGCGGGCATCGCAGATCAACAGGCCTCCCGGCCGAATAATCGAATAAAATTTATTGTAGGCTTCTTGGGTCAGGCAGACGAGCACATTGGGTTGAATGACTTTTGGATAGTGGATGATCGTGTCTGATATAATGATATCAGAACGGGTTGCCCCCCCGCGGGCCTCGGCCCCGTAGGATTGAGATTGGACGGCATTTAGCCCATTGTAGATCACGGCTGCTTCGGCCAGGATGATGGCCGCCGTGATGACCCCCTGCCCACCCGAGCCTGAAAATACCATTCTGCATCTTTCCATTTTTAGCGGCCTTTCATTGCCTTTTGCACCAGCTGTTCATATTGGTTGCAATATTCCGGCTTCTCTTGCTGGACAAAAATCCCACGTTCGATCAGATTCGGGTTTTCTCTTTTGGCTTTTGAGCCGATCGGGGTTGTGTTTTTCTTATAATAGTCAATCATATCAACGGCATCGCCGGCTTTGTTTTTGCGGCCGAAATAAGTGGGGCACTGCGAGAAAATTTCGACCACTGAAAAGCCCTCGTGCAAAATGGCCTGCTGTATTATATCGGTCATCTGCTTGATGTGATAGGTTGTGGTCCGTGCCACAAAGGTGGCGCCGGCTGCTTTTGACAGCTCCACAACGTCGAAGCCAGGGTCAATGGTCAAATAAGGTGCCGTTGTTGCGTTGACATTTTCACCCGATAGCGGGGAAAACTGGCCGCCCGTCATACCATAGATCCGGTTGTTCATGACAATGGCAGTAATATCGATGTTGCGGCGCGCCGCATGAATAAAATGATTGCCCCCGATTGCCAGGGCATCGCCGTCACCCATGGGCACAATCAAATTGAGTTCCGGGCGAGCCATTTTAACGCCCGTTGCAAAAGCCAACGCCCGTCCATGAATCGTATGCAGGGTGTGAAAATCCACATAACCGGTAATACGCGATGAACATCCGATACCCGAAACCATGACGATCTCGTTTCGGCTGAGTCCCATTTTTTCAATGGCTTGCAGCAGGCCGTTTAAAACCATGCCATGACCGCAACCCGGACACCAGAGATGCGGGAAAAATCGTTCTCGTAAATATGCCTTTAGCGTCATCGCTTTAAACCCCCTTACCCTGGATCAACCGCAGGATATTCAAAATATCAGATGGCATAATAAAAACGCCGTCAATGCGATTGGCCAGAAACACCTTATCGGGCTCATCCACTGCCAGTTTCACGGATTGAAGAACCTGCCCCATGTTCTGCTCAACCACGATCACTGATTGGGCCGCAGCGCATTTTTCGCGGACTATTTCATAAGGAAATGGCCAGAGTGTCTGCAATTCCAGCAGGCCTAACCGTTCGCCCCGCGATCTTCTTTTTTCGACGATATGGCGGGCCGAACGGGCCGACGAGCCGTAAGACACTAGCAGGTGCTTGGCATCCTCGGTATAATATTCCTTGTAGCGCGCAAGTTGATTGACCCGGTTTTCGATTTTATCGACCAGATGCCGTAGCAAACCATGCACGGCCCTGGAATCGCTGGACGGAAATCCCCACATATCGTGAAAAAGCCCGGTTACGTTGAAACGATGAACCCCACCGAAATCGGACATCGGCAAACGGCCATCTTCGCGCGGTAGGTAGGGATGAAAATCGACGCCTTCTTTGAGGGCGGTTTTCAGCCGCTCGACAAGGGGTATTTCACCGGCTTGCGGAATGACGAGTCGCTCGCGCATATGGGCAACCACCTCATCGAGCAGCAGAATAACCGGTGTGCGGTAAATTTCGGCCAGATTAAATGCCTCGACGGTCAGCTCAAAAATATCCTGGTGGTTGGAAGCCGTAAGCGCGATGATGGCATGGTCTCCGTGAGTTCCCCAGCGGGCTTGATTCACATCGCCCTGGCTGCCGTGGGTTGGCAGCCCGGTGGACGGTCCTCCACGCTGCACGTTGACAATCACACACGGAATTTCAGCCATGATGGCATATCCCAAAGCTTCCTGCATAAGCGAAAAACCGGGCCCGCTGGTGGCGGTCATCACCTTGCAACCGGTCAGAGAAGCACCAATGATGGCACACAGCGACGAAATTTCATCTTCCATCTGCATAAACTTTGCGCCAATTCGCGGCAGTCGTGAGGCTAAAAATTCAGTAATTTCCGATGAGGGCGTAATCGGATAACCGGCATAAAAATCGAGCCCGGCATACACGGCCGCTTCGGCACAGGCTTCGTTGCCTTGGACAAATTTTATGTTTTCGCTCATATCATACGCCTATTCTTTAGTTTCGATCTCGATGGCCAGATCCGGGCAGCGAAGCTCACAAAGCTTGCAGCAGATGCAGTCCCGCGGTCGCAACGCCGAGACCTTTTCATGATCGTCTAATTCCAGAACCTTTTTCGGGCAAAGCGCAACACATATACCGCATCCCTTGCACCAATCCGGGTTGATATGATGTTTTTCTAATTTTGGCTTGGCCATTTAAATGGGCTCACTATTCATTAAAGGGGTTTTAAGAAACGTGTAAATTGGCTCATTAGTGATTATAGAGGTGAATGTCAAGGAAAA
>JASFGH010000083.1:0-10597 GCA_050123865.1 Desulfobacterales bacterium
ATCCGAGATGTTTGGCTATGTGAAGGGCGCCTTTACCGGAGCGGAAAAAGACAAGCCGGGGCGATTTCAAGAAGCCGACGGGGGGACCATCTTTCTGGATGAAATCGGCGATCTGCCGTTGTCGCTGCAAGCCAAGCTGCTGCGGGTTTTGGAAGACAAGGAGTTTTATCCCCTGGGTAGCCGCAAAACCACCCGTGTGGACGTCCGCATCATTTCCGCCACGAACCAGAATCTTGAGCAACAGGTAAGGGATAAGCGGTTTCGTGAAGACCTTTTTTACCGGCTCAATGTGATGCGGCTGGAGCTGCCAGCCTTGAGGAATCGAAGGGGTGATATTCCCCTCTTAATCTCCCATATTCTAAAGCGCCTGTGTGCCACGCGCGATACCTCAGTTGAAAAAATCTCCAACGATGCAATGGAAGTGCTACTAAACCATGATTACCCCGGAAACGTCAGAGAACTGGAAAACATCATCGAACATGCCCTGATTGTCTGTCAGGATAAAATCATTGAACGCAATGATCTGCCGCTTTCTCTTCAGGGCGGCCTGCCATCCCGCCGGCCGGACCAGGAAGAAGCCTCCTTTGATAAAGAAATTGGATACAGTGAAAAAACCCTGATCTTAGAAGCGCTTAAAAAACACAACTGGAATAAGGGCAAAACCGCAGCATCACTCGATATGAATCGCTCGACCCTGTGGCGCAAGATGAAAAAATACCGTATTTCCGCTTGATCTCCGAATTTGTGCCGGCGACGGTCCCGCAGACATCCAATCCTTTCCCGCAAAAGACCTTTTAGAGGATACCCTAAAAATTGGAATTGACGCATGCCTGTGGTGCAAAATGACGCGATTTGTATTGCATTTTGTTGCATAAAGTCTTAGCGGCGCTACAGGCATCCAAAATTTAAATTTAACCAATTGATAATTTTATAAAATTATAAATACGTAAAAAATTGCCGACCCGTTTAAGAAGCAATTTCATCCCCATTTGGGTCGATAAATGTTGCATTTTTGCAATATTCGGTTTTGCTGCTACTTTAGCTTATAAAAATTTAACTAATCGAAATAATGTGTAAAAAATTATGTTTCAGCTTTATGCAGCATATTGGCACGTTTGCTGCTCTAAGTTAGCGTAGCTGTGGCCAACGCTATGCATGGTGCAAAAGGCCGATGCCACCCACTGCCAGAGAAAGAATGTCATGAACGCTGTTACTTTACAACCCGATGGCGCCATTATCCTTAACGGTCAAACCGTAGACACCGTGCGGCTGGATCTGCTCGGCTACCAGATTGCCCTCGAGGACGTCTACAGCCTAAGAGGCTTTTTTAAGATGCTCGATAAATATGCGCTATTCGCAAAGCTCAATGCGTTTTTTCCCACCTATACCGACCAGGTCCAAAGCTGCCCGGCGCACGGCTGCGATAGCGGTTTGTTCGATTATCTGGAATTCGGCAAAACCGTCGAAATGATCGGGGTTCCGGATAAACGCCTGGAGATTTACCATTCACTTTCCGGCATCTATGCCAGCGAGGCCTCTGAGATTAAGTCCATGCAGCTGGCGAGTCTGCTGGACGTGCCGCTCAAGCTCGGTAAGCTGAAGCACATTGTCTTCGGGGACCGGGTTGATATTTTCGAATTTGATACGGTCTACACGCTGTTTGAATTTATTGATGGGATTGCATGGCAACTCAGCTTCCATGCCACCCCGGAACACTGCGAGCTAAGGAGGTAGGTAAATGTTTAAAAAAATACTTTTTGCCACAACGGCTTCACCCACCTGCGATAACGCCGCTAAAGTGGCTTTCGATCTGGAAATGAAGTGGGATGCAAAGCTCTATGTATTTCACGTATTGGGCATCCCGAGCCGCGGCTACAGCCCGTTCGTCACTGATGTGAGGACCGGAGAGCTTATGGAGCCGGATCCGGACTACATTGATTGGGTTAGAGAAGAAATGAAAAATACCTATGGCGACTTGCTGGCCGACAGTGAGAATGCGGTCATTGAAGCTGCGATAGGCGTTCCCTATCGGGAAATCTTGAGAAAGGCTCGCAAGGAAGACATCGATCTGATCATTATGGGGTCCCACACCCGGCAGGAAGACGTCGGAGCGACGCGTTATCGCAGCATCGTTGGCAGTACGATGCAGAAGGTGGCCAAATCCGCCCGCTGCCCGGTGGTGATTATCAGCCGGCCCTGTACCACCTGTTGGAAGTTGTTTTCCAATATCGTTTTCGGAACGGATTTTTCCAAAGCCGCCGACTATGCCTATAAATGGGCTTTTGGTTTGGCACGCGAGGTGGGCGCTAAGCTCCACCTTTTCCATGCATGTGAAATCAATACCGGACCGGCGGGCCCGATCATGGATCAGGCCGAGATTGAAAAGCAAATTGAAGCCGCCCGACAAAACATTGAAAAGCGTTACGTTGCTAAAATGGATGGATATGACAACTATAGCATCGAAGTCCGCGAAGGAATTCCGTATGTTGAGATTTTGAAATTTGCCCGCGAAAGGACCGGAGATCTGATCGTGATGGCCCACCATGCCCGGGAAATTGATCCTGAGAAAGCCGAACTGGGCAGTACGGTTGAGCAGGTGGTTTTGCGATCCGCCTGCCCGGTGGCCAGTGTCAATCATCCGGACAAAGTCGCCCATCTATAGGCGGCGATGCCCGCAATGGCTGTTTTAGGGACGGAGTTTTTACATGAAAAAGAAAACAGTTCTCATCGTCGAAGATGAACTGGATATGAGAATCTTCATATCGACCCTGCTGGAAACCAGCGGATACCAGCCGGTGATGACCAGAGATGGAACCGAAGGCATGCTCAAAGCCAAAGATGTGGGCCCGGATCTGATCATCCTGGATGTCATGATGCCCGGCGAAGGTGGCGTACAGATGTATCGGCAGTTGAAAACCGATAAAAAATTGTGTGAGATACCGGTTATCATGCTGTCAGCCGTCGCTCAAAAAACCTTTGTGCATTACCTCAATATGGTCAACGCGCGTCTGGAGGATCCTATTCCGGATCCGGACGCCTACATTGAAAAACCACCGGAAGCAGAAGAATTGCTTAAAATGACAACCGCCCTGATCGGCTAGCGGTGCGGGTCTCAAAAAGAGCTGTAGATAGATGGCCGGTTAAGCGGGATCGTTAACGGAGGCCAAATCAAGTAAATGGGAGTTGCACAAATGCTTACACGAATCGAGTGGGATTGGGAAACTGGTAGCAGAGAAATCGCTGACATCAGCCAGTGGCAAAGTCAGTACAACTGGGTAGAGGAGCCCTGCGTCAATCCGAATGGAGAATCCATAGCCGCTATTGTTAACCTGGCAGAGGGCGAATTTAACGTCTGTGTAAACGGTGAAACCTGGGAGACGGTATTTGACAAGATCTGGCACCTGCGCTTTGCGCCCGATGGCCGGCTGGCGGCTTTTGTATCTGAAATGGGTGAATGGACCGTGGCGGTGGACGGCCAGCCCTGGGGTCATAAATTCGGCTATGCGTGGGACATGCAGTTTAGCCCGGACGGGCAAAACATCGCGGTCGCCGTCCAGCAGGACATGACGTATGCCATGGCGCTCAATGATGTTGTCTGGGAGGAAACGTTTTCCAATATGACCAACCCCACGCTCAGTCCTAATGGGTCTCAGACCGCGGCCGCTGTGCAGGTGGGGGAATTTGGCGAAGGTGAGATTCATAAATTTCAGGAAGGTGCCTTTACGATGGCCCTGGACGGCAAACCCTGGGATACGACCTTCGTCAATGTCTGGAAATCGGCCATCAGCACTGACGGTCAGAAGGTGGCCGCCGAGGTGCGGCTAAACCTTTACGATTACACCATTGCCGTTAATGGAAATCCCTGGCCGCAAACCTTTGATTGTGTCTGGGAACCGATTTTTCACCCGCAAAACAGTGCCGTTATCGCCCCGGTCAGGTCCAGCGGCAAATGGCAATTGGCACAGGATGGACAGATCATCTGGGATCAAAAATTTGTACAGCTCTGGCGCCAGATGGCCAGTCCCGACGGCAGCACGCTTGCAGCCATTGTGGCACCCAAATACGGCCGCTGGACCGTTGCTGTCGATGGTCGTCCCTGGTCGGTTACCTTTAAAGACCTGGTAACTGATGCCGTTTTCAGTCCGGACGGTAAACGGGTAGCAGCGGCTGCCAAAAATGATGGGCAATGGCGGATTGTGGTCGATGGTGTCGTCTGGCAGAATAAATTTGACAGGGTCTGGCCGCCGGTCTTCAGCCCCACAGGCGAGTGGGTTGCCGCCAAAATAGAGAGAAATGGAAAATACAGCGTTGCGGTCAATGATCGCATCTGGGATCAGGCATTCGATGTCATCTGGGATCCCATATTTAGTCCCGAAGGCGATAAGATTATGCTGCGCACATTACAGGACGGTATCTATACGCGCAACGTCTTATCTGTCGAAGAGATTTTACACTAAAAGGGGGGTGCGATGCACACGTTATACAATTTTGTGAGCGGCCCGTTGGCCTGGGTGGCATTTATCCTTTTTATCGGTGGCTGCCTTTACCGGCTGATCAGCCTGATGGTCTTGGTTCACCGGAAAGAAAAATTTATCTACTCATACATGAGCCTGAAATACAGCCTGCGCTCCATTTTTCGCTGGAGCACGCCCTTTGCCACCGAAAATATGAGAAGACATCCGGTTTTGACGATTGTGGCATTTGCTTTCCATATCTGCCTGATACTGACCCCCATTTTTCTGCTGGCCCATGTCACCCTGATCGAAGAAGCCTGGGACCTCAGCTGGTGGACGTTGCCCGAGGGGATGGCTGAAATCATGACGTTGATCGTCATTGCCGCCTGCGTGTTTTTCCTGGTGCGGCGTCTGGTGAATCCGGAAGTGAAATATGTTACATCCGCATCTGATTACGTTCTTTTAGTAATTGTGGCGGCACCGTTTATTACGGGATTTTTAGTGTACTACCAGTGGTTTGGTTATCAAACGCTGTTGATTCTGCACATCCTTTCAGGAGAAGTGATGCTGGTGGCCATACCGTTTACGCGTTTGAGTCACATGTTGTTTGCACCATTGACCCGTGCGTATATGGGCTCAGAGTTTGGGGGTGTCAGGCATGCCAGAGATTGGTAGGGGTTAAGCATGTATAAAATTTACCATAGAGCCCACGGAGTCCACAGAGAAAAAATATTTGATTCTCACAAAATGCATAGACCTTTGCTCTGCGCTCTCTGTGATCTCTGTGGTAAAAAATCAAATACTTTAGGACCAGGTTGAGAGGACAAAGATCATGGCTGAAGCTGAGTTAAAAGAAGAAAAAAAGATGGTAGATAAGGGGCTGGAAGTGGGTGCGCAGAATCTGACAGAGGATCGGATTCAAAAAGTAATCAATCGGGTTTTAAAAGGCGAATCCGGCGCCCGCCTTAAGGCCTATGTGGAGACCTGCGTTCACTGCGGCCTGTGCTCTGAAGCCTGCCACTATTACCTGTCGCATGACAATGACCCCAAATATTCGCCGGTGGGCAAGGTGAAGCAAACCTTATGGAAAATGCTAAAGGCCAAAGGTAAAGTCAGTGCCGATTTCATTCAAAAAGCATCCGGGATTGCAGCGACCGAATGCAATTTGTGCAAGCGCTGTGCCCAGTATTGTCCCTTCGGCATCGACATCGCCTACATGATGCTGATCGTAAGACGCATCTGTCACTTACTGGGCGTCACCCCGCTTTATATTCAGGATACGGCCCACAGCCATTCTGTAACCATGAATCAGATGTGGGTAAAAGATGACGAATGGATTGACACCCTGCAGTGGCAGGAAGAGGAGGCCCAGGCCGAAATTCCGACCCTGCGGATTCCGCTGGAAAAGGAAGGGGCCGACATCATGTATTCGGTCATTGGGCCCGAACCCAAATTTCAGGCCCAGCTACTCTACCAGGCAGCCGTCATCATGGATGTGGCCGGTGTCGACTGGACCATGCCGGCCACGCCCGGCTGGGATAACAGCGACATGGCCATGTTCACCGGCGACAATGAGATCATGGGGCGCATCAAGCGGGCCCATTTTGATACCGCCGTCCGGCTGCGGGTCAACCGGATTGTAATGGGGGAGTGCGGCCATGCTTTTCGTTCGGTTTATGATGTAGGCAACCGCTGGTTGGGCTGGCGAATGCCGCCCGTTCCCATCGTGCATGCCATTGATTTTTATTACGAATTGATCAAAGATAAAAAGATCACCATCAGCCAAAAATTCAAGGAATCCGTTACCCTGCATGATCCGTGTAACGTTGTTCGCGGCGGCGGCCTGGCCGAAAAGGCCCGCTCTGTTGTTAACGCGATGTGTGAAGAATCAATTGAGATGCATCCCAACCGCGAACATAACTATTGCTGCTGCGCCGGAGGCGGGGTGATCAATTGCGGGCCACCGTATAAGATGAAGCGCATAGAGGGTAACCGCATTAAAGCCGAGCAGCTATTTGCGGTCAAGTCCAGAGGGGCCAAGATCTTAATCGCACCCTGTCACAACTGTCACAGCGGCCTTGAAGATATCAATCATTATTACGGGCTGGGGCTGGAGATTAAATTCATCGGCGATATTTTATACGAGGTGATGGACAAACCGGCTTAACCGTTCTAAAGTTAAATTTTTACAGGTTGAAGGTTCAGGGTTCAACGGCTCTGAGGTTCCGCGGTTCAGGTAGTTTAGCCCTGAATTTAGAACCCAGAACCTATGAACCTGAAAATTGGAAGGAGATAGCATGATGAAAAAAGGAATATTTTTCCTGATAATGCTCATGTTCGGTGGTGCGATTCTGATGCCAGCATTTTCACAGGAAGATATGGAGGTGGTGGGTGACGCAGGGTTTTCAAAACAACAGCGTCCCCCGGCCGTCTTCCGGCATGACGAGCACAACGAAAAAGCAGGGCTGGAAGACTGCAGCGAATGTCATCATGTTTACGAGGACGGGGTAAAGCTGGAGGACGAATCCTCGGAAGACCAGAGCTGTTCTGAATGCCATGATGAGCAAGGCTCTGGCAATATGCCCGGATTGCGGAAGGCCTTTCATACCAACTGCAAAGGGTGCCACCTTGAGCAAAAGAAGGGCCCGATTATGTGCGGCACCTGCCATGTCCGATAACACATATGTCTATGTTGAGCGCTTGTCGAGCTTGCCGCAGCTACACGGCAGATGTCGGTCCGCTATAGTTGACTATGCGGAGCGGCATCTAACACAGTAGATGCGGTAAGATCGGCCGGCCCGAAGGGTTTCAAATTCAAAAATTTAAAATGATAGAATTCATTAAAAATAGCAAATGTTCCCATGTGTTAGATTTGAAACGCTCAACTTAGACGAAGGAGGAAACCCATGCCTAAAAAGATTTTAATTATTGATGATGACCCGGTGGTCGTCAAATATCTTAAGGCAGTGTTCAGTGATAACGGTTATGCGACCTGCAGTGCTTCGAGCAGTATGGAAGGGTTGGAAACGGTCAAAGCGGAAAAACCGGACCTGATCTGCCTGGATTTGCAGATGCCCGGCGAATGGGGCCCTCGGTTTTACCGTAAGCTCCGCAAAGATAAAGAGCTAAAAGACACCCCGGTGATTGTGGTTAGCGGAATTGATGGTGACCATGCGGTTAAAGATGCGGTCGCATTTGTAAAAAAACCCTTTGATCCGGAGAAATTGGTCGGTATTGTCAAAAATACGATCGGTTAATGCAATTGCCGGGGCGCCGCAATTGTTGCCGCGTCCTTCTTTTTTTTCGGACAGCACGTTATGGACAATAAGCTATTAATCGTCGACGACGAAGAGGGCATCCGCAAAGTCCTTAGTATAGCGCTTTCTGACAGCGGATATACCGTTTTTACAGCCCAAAACGGTGAAGAGGCTCTTGATATCTTTCGCCGGGAAAATCCCCCGATTGTGCTGACCGATATTAAAATGCCGGGGATGGATGGAATCGACCTGTTGCGAACCCTCAAGCAGGAGAGTCCCGATACGGAAGTGATTATGATAACCGGCCACGGGGACATGGATCTGGCCATCAAAAGCCTCAAGTATCAAGCCATAGATTTTGTCACCAAACCGATCAACGACGATGTCTTAGAAATTGCCTTAAACCGGGCCCATGAAAAGATCCGCATGCGAGAACAACTGCGTCAATATACTGAAAATCTTGAAGCCCTGGTACGTGAAAAATCTGCCAAACTGGTAGAAATTGAACGGCAGGTCGCCGTCGGGCAGGCGGTTGAAGGGCTGTCTTCCGCAATGCGTGATATGGCCGTGAATCTGGCAGGAGGCCTGACCTATTTTAACGAGATGCCCTGCTTTGTCTCCATTCACAGCCCGGAGCTAAAGGTGATTGCGGTCAATCCATTGTACCGGGATCGTCTGGGCGATAAAGTCGGCTGCAAGAGCTGGGAGATCTATACCGGAAAAACCGGCACCCGCGAAAATTGTCCGGCCGGACAGACCTATACGAGCGGCAGAGGACTCCGGACCCGGGCAATTGTTAAAACCGTAAGCGGCGAAAAAGCGCCGGTCATGGTCAACACCGCACCGATTCGCAATCAGGATGGCGATGTGGAGCTGGTGGTGGAGATATCGGCCGACATTGCGGAAGTCAAGCGCTTGCAGGAAGAATTGGATCGCAGCCGGCAGCGTTACCAGCAGCTTTTTGATGAAGTGCCCTGTTATATCTCGGTGCAGGACCGCCAATTGCGGCTGACGGCAGCCAATCGGCGCTTTAAGGAAGACTTTGATACTGAATACGGTGCTTTTTGTTATGAGGTTTACAAACATCGGAGTGAACCGTGCCCCAATTGCCCGGTGATCAAAACCTTCGAAGATGACCGATCTCACCAGACGGAGATGGTGGTCACCGCCAAATCCGGCGAACGTTACAACGTATTGATTTGGACGGCCCCCTTGCGCGACGCCAACGGCGAGATCACCCACGTAATGGAGATGGCCACCAACATCACCCAGATTCGCACGCTGCAGGATCATTTATCTTCACTGGGGTTGAAGATCAGCTCCATATCACACGGGATCAAAAGTTTGCTGACAGGCCTGGACGGCAGTATATACCTGGTCGAGTCCGGGATTACCAAGGACAAACCTGAGCGTGTTCAACAAGGCTGGTCGGATGTCAAAGTCATTGCGGACCGCATTCGCAAACTGGTCCACAACATCCTTTTCTTTGCCAAGGAAAGAGAGCTCAAATGCACGCGTATCGATGGCCTAAGCTTTTCCGAAGATGTGGCCGCGTCGGTGGAAGCCAAAATAAGGGCTAACGACATCGATTTTATCCGTGACTTCGACGAATCCGTCGGTACGCTGAACATCGATGCCGGCGTTTTGCGTCTGGCGCTAATCAATATCTTGGAAAATGCGCTGGATGCTTGCCTCGAAGATCGAGCCGGCAAAAAGCATCGAATCATTTTTCGTGTTCGGCAGAATGCAGGGCACGTTTTTTTTGAGATCCACGATAACGGAATTGGAATGGATCAGGAGACCTATGAAAATCTGTTTACCCTGTTTTTTTCATCCAAGGGTAACAAAGGAACAGGGTTGGGACTTTTTATCGCCGATAAAATTATCGATCAACATGGCGGTAGCATAAACGTTGAATCGCAACCCGGGCGCGGATCGAAATTTAAGATTTCAATCCCAAAGATGACACCGAAACCAGTGCAATCCGAGGAGAAAGAAGAATGAAACTAATCGACATTGCCCCTTTAGAGAAATGGCTTGAACTCGAACAGAAAATTAATGAGCGTTCCGGCTTGAATGCTTCAGTGTTTGACGTGGAAGGTGTGCGTATTACCGAATTTAAGCGCTGGGCCAACAAACTCTGCCCGATGATCAAAGCCGATGAAAAAGGACAGAACTATATCTGCGCTGTGGCGCATCAAAACATAGCTGCCCAGGCTGAGCGCACTCAACAGCCGGTTATCGCGGAATGCGATGCCGGGCTGATGAAACTAGCGGTTCCCATATTTGTCAATGGCCAATTTTTGGGGGTTGCCGGCGGTTGTGGTCATATTTTGGGAAACGGTGAGGTCGATTCTTTTATGGTCAATAAAACCATCGGCATCGCCGAAGAAAAAATAGCGGATCTGTCTGCCGACATTCCGGTGATGACTATGGAACAGGCGCAGGCGCACACGCAGTTTATCCAGCATCAAGTCGATCAGGTTATCAAAGCATACACATAATTACCTTTATGTGAATATTGCCTGATAGCCGATGATGCGATGATCGGTTTTTCATCTGCGAGAATCAGAAAAGATCTCCCGCATATTGACTTTTACTTCCACGTGCACATATTTTCCATATTGCAAATCGGCGATTTGTCTTCAGCCGCTTTAAATTCCACTTCAACTTTTAAACCAATCAATCTAAAACCAATTCATTACCACATGTGAAAGGAGGGTACCATGTCCGTTGCTAAAGTAACTGAAATTTCTGCTTCGTCTAAAAAGAGCTTTGATGATGCTCTGAAAGTCGGGGTCAAACGTGCCAACAAAACACTAAAGAATGTCAAAAGCGTGTGGATTAAAGATCAGCAGGCGGATATCAAGAATGGCAAGATATCCG
>JASFGH010000084.1:0-10583 GCA_050123865.1 Desulfobacterales bacterium
TTGGCAGCCAGGCGATTTAAGTCATAATCCTGCATGACTTTCTCAATTTTAAGGCTCTCCTCTTTAATCAGGCGAACATGCAGGGTGTTGGGTTTGCCGCGCAAAATGCATTGCCCGCCCCATCCAAGTATAATGACGTTGCCGGCATCGTAAAGTTTCTCGACTAGTTTCCTAGTACTTTCAAAATAATTGGCATCGTCTAGACAGCCATGTTCACGATCAACCACTTTTTGAACCAGCGTACAGGTGTAGCGGTCCATTAAACGAATAATTCGGGACTGGGATGTCTGTTTAAAAGTTTCGACCTCGGCTTCCGATAGGTTCAGGTCTTTGGCAATCTCGGCGGTCAGCTTTTTACCGATATGTTCATAATCCAATTTTTTGGCGGCGATAGCGGCGACTTGTCCCGCATCGCACCCAAATTCTTTGCTGATCGTAATGACCGCCATAGTTAAGCTCCTTTCGGCTACAGTAAACAATATGAAAATCTCATATTAAGCCGGATAACATATTGATTATAGGAACCAACCCGAAGCTGTCAAGTTTGGTTTTTGCTCGATCGGACGATTGGAAACTGCTTGCAAAGATTTTATTGCTATGGTAATCGAAAACGTTTTAAAACAACAACATGGTTTTTAACTATAAAAAAAATCGCATCTGGGCCGAGAATCTTTCAATCGTCATGCAAATCGGCCTAACGATGGCCGGATGCATTCTTTTTTGCTTTTTTATCGGATTGTATCTGGACAAGTGGCTGGGTACCAGAGGCGTGTTTGTTACCATCTTTATTATTTTAGGAGTTGTTGGCGGTGCCGTTACCGTCTATCGCCAAATTATCCAAACGCTTGACAATCAGTCACAGAAAAAAGGAAATTCAAGCAATGGAGACCGTTAAGCAGGCACAAAAAAAGATCACACAACGAGCGCTGTGGCTGTCAATCATTGTCGGGCTGGTTTTCATTGTACTGGGCTATAGGCCGGTGGGCAAAGGAATAATCCTCGGTACGCTTTTTAGCGTGCTCAATTTCATCTTCATGGCCAAATCCATCGGATACAAATTCGGACGTTCAAAACGCCAAATATTTTCAATCTCAATCGGCTCAATAGTTTTTAGATATATTTTGCTAGCGATTCCGCTGATCGCAGCCGTAAAATTCGAACAGTTCAATTTGGCTGCCGTGATCGTGGGAGTATTCATGATCCAGATCGTTATTTTGGCCGGTCAACTGCTAACACAGATCCCCTCCGTGCGTGGCAAACAGATTTAATTAAATGGTACATTTATGGGCGAAATTGGCAGATTGTCTCAGCTGATCATTCCGTTTTTCGGACACGACATCACCATAAACCTTAAAGTCGTGGCTATGACGTGGCTTGTCTTCGGCCTGCTGATCGTGCTTGGCCTGTTTGCCCGCCATAAAAGAAGCATACTTCCTCGACCCGTCCAGGCGCTGGGGGAATTCATTGTATCTATTTTATACGACCTTACAGAGGATGCGCTCGGCAAAGAGCTGGCCCAAAAATACGCTCCCCTGGTCTGCGCCCTGTTCATTTTTTTGCTGCTTTCCAACTGGCTGGGCATTATCCCTCACCTTGATGAGCCGACCCGGGATCTAAACACCACCTTCGCACTAGGACTCCTCGGTTTTTTTATTGCGCATTATGCCGGTATTAAAACCAAAGGATTCAAAGCGTACAGCAAAGAGTATTTCCAGCCGATTTTCTTTATGATGCCCCTGAATCTCATCGGCGAACTGGCCAAAATCGTGTCCATTTCTTTCCGTTTATTTGGGAACATACTGGGTGGATCGATTATTATTCTGGTCGTTTCATATCTAACCTTCAGCCTGGTGCTACCGCCCTTTTTGTACGCCTTTTTCGGCCTTTTCGTCGGCACCATTCAGGCGTTCGTATTTACCATGCTGACGGTGGTTTATATCTCAGTTCAGGTGAAATGACAGATGGAATTTGAAGTCGAAACGGTGATAAAAATAGCGGCCTATAGCGGTGGCGGCATTGCCATGGGCCTCGGTGCGATCGGTGCCGCTGTCGGACAGGGCTATACCGCCGCCAAGGCCAATTTGGCGGTATCCCGCAATCCCAAGATATCCGGCGATATTTTCAAAAACATGCTCGTCGGTCAGGCCATCGCCGAGTCGGCCTCGATTTTTGCCCTGGTGATCACCATTTTGCTGCTTTTTGTCAGTCCGCCCAGCCCAGGCCTGTTAGACGCCGCAGCGTATTTCGGTGCCGGGCTTTGCATGGGGTTCGGCGCTATCGGATCGGGCATCGGCGCCGGCAATCCGGGCGGCGAGGCCTGTTTCGGGTTGTCGCGCCAACCTGAAGCCGGCTCGCAATTGACCACCAATATGCTCATCGGCTCGGCGGTTTGCCAGACACCGGCGATTTTTGCCATGGTCGTGGCGTTGATGTTAATATTCATTAAATTCGGCGGTGCGGCATTGACCCCCACCTGGGCCGCCCTGGTGGGAGCCGGTTTGAGCACGGGTCTGGCAGCCATCGGCTCGGGCTACGGCGGCGGTCTGGCCGCCGGTGCCAGCTGTGAGGGCATCGCACGAACACCGCAGGCGGTCACCAGTGTTACCACCCTGATGTTGATCGGTCAGGCGGTTGCACAGACCCCCTCGATTTTTGGCCTGCTGATCAGCTTCATCTTAATGTTTAAATCGTTTCCCGAATCCGGCCTGCTGATGACCCCGATGGCACTTCTGGGAGCCGGGCTTTGCATGGGATTCGGCGGAATCGGTCCTGGAATCGGAAATGGTATGGCCGCTGAAGGCGCGGTTAGATGGGTGGCTAAAAATGTGGAACATACCAATGATCTGATGCGGATCATGCTGGTCGGCCAGGCTGTTTCACAATCAACAGCCATTTATTCAATGGTCATCAGCCTGGTGTTGATCTTTGTAGTTTAATCGGTATGGATCCCTATTTTATATTTGTTTTATGACAGGATTTACAGGATAAAAAAAGAAAATCCTGTTAATCCTGTCTAATTAGAAAACTAAAAATAAGAATCCGATACATCTTATAAGAACACATAATTTCACACAAGGAGGGAAACATGGCAATCGAAGGAGCAGAAATTGTAAAAGCAGCGGCATTTATCGGTGCCGGTCTGGCAATGGGACTGGGTGCCATCGGACCGGGTGTTGGCCAGGGTATGGTGGCGGCCAAAGCGTGCGAGGCCATCGGGAAAAACCCTAAAGAAGCTGGCCTGTTGACCCGAACCATGCTCGTCGGGCAGGCTGTCTCCGAATCAACCGGTATTTACTCATTGGTTGTCGCACTTCTGCTTTTGTTTGTGGTTTACTAAAACCAAAAGACCGCAAATCCTGCGAAAAGTTCGGTCAACGTTAATGTTAGCCGCATAACCGCCACACGGGTGGAAAACGAACCATGCAGATTATCAGCAATATTGCGCTTATCAGCATCAACGAAACATTGATTGTTCAGATGATCTCTTTTCTTATTTTTCTGTTCATTATCAATCGTATTATGTTTCGCCCGCTGCGCAAAGTCATGGATGAAAGAAAATCACACATTGACCGGATCCAACAGGATATCGACAATGCGCACAGCGAGTATGAAAAGCTGACGGACCAGATATGGGAGCGCGAAAATGATGCCAGAAATGAAGCCTCTGAGCTAAGGCAACAGCTTACTGCCAAAGGCCAGCAGCAGGCTGCCGAGATCATGGCATCGAACCGCAAAGAGATCAGCGCCCTGAAGACCGAGGCCGAAAAGGCAGTCGATCACCAGATTGCAACAGCCCGAAAAAATGTTCAGATGGAGGCCGAAAACCTGTCAAATCAGATTATTGCCACCGTTTTGCATCGGAGTCAGAATTCATGAGATCCAAGAAACAGATCGCTTTTTACAGCTGCTATTTGTTTGCCGTTTTAACGGCATCAATGGTAAGCTGCCCCGATGCTCTGGCGGCCGAGGCCACAGAAGAATGGCGCCCTTTATTTGATCTGATCATGCGATGGTTGAATTTTGCGATCATCGCCGTTGTCCTGTTTAAGTTCGGCCGCAAACCGATCAAAGACTTTTTGGTAAACCGCCGCGAAGAGATCGATTACCAGATCAAAAAATATGAACAGCAAAAGGAAGCGGCCGCCGAAAAAGTTAAAGAAGCAACAAAAATATTGAATGAAAGCACGGATCGGTTTGAACAGATCAAACAGAGAATCATTAAGGACGGTGAAACAAAAAAACAGCAAATCATTGAAAGGGCCCAGCAGGAAAGCCGGATGTTGCTCGAAGGCACCCAGCGCAAGATTCAGAATCAGATCGTGGAAGCCAGAAATCTAATCCGCGCCGAGATTATCGATTCAGCCATTGCACTGGCAGAAAAAAGATTGCCCGATGAAATCACCGCATCCGACGAACAGAAACTGATCGAACACTACATGGAAACGACAGCGGGTCAATAACCCTCAAACGTGATGACTCAACTTGAAAAAAGTTCGGTTGCCTGTCGGGCTTTTTTTATTTCGGGCCTTCCTCGATATTCGAGCTGACTTCCGGGGCGTCCATATCGGGAATCCGGCACTCCTGACCAAAGGGCAGGCAGGCATCGGCCGGATAAATTCCCTTGAGCTCATCGGTAATTGTCCCTTCCCACAACCGCACGCCGACCAGATAGGCAATGCGGCCAATCCGATGAGCGCCCACCGGTGCTGTCAGAAAGATAAAGCAGATGGTAGCCAGCGCCCGGGTGGCCACCCCCAAATTCTCGAAATATAATGCCAGAGCGAGCAGCATGGTACCGACACCGATGGTGGCAGCTTTGGTGCTGCAGGACATGCGTAAAAAAAGATCCGGCATGCGCAACATCCCCAGACCGGCGACCAGCATAAAAAAAGAGCCGATGACAAGCAAACCGGATATCATAATCTCATTCATGGCCGGCCCCTCCATTTTTCGATATAATACGAAAACGCAATGACGCTTAAAAAGGATATGATGGCCCAGGCACTGGCCACATCCAGCAAAGCGGCCTGATTGGTGGTGATGGCCGACACCACAATGATACCGGCCGCAGTAATCGATATCAGCTCAAAGGCAATGATGCGATCCGGCAGGGTCGGCCCCAGAAGCAAACGAATAAATCCCAGCACAAGGGTCAAACTCAGCAGCGGGAAAACAATGAAATTAATGGCCGCCTGCAATATCATTTAAACAACTCCATAACGCGCCGCTCCATGCGCTGCTTGATTTCCTGCCGGAATTCATCCACATCGTCGACGTGCATGGCGTGGATATAAAGCGTTTTCCGGTCCGGGGAGACATCCAGGCTCAGGGTGCCCGGCGTCAGCGTGATCAAATTGGCCAGAATCGTAATTTCCAGATCGGATTCAGCATCCAGGGGAATGTCAATGATGGCCGCCTGCATCTGGAAACCGGGTGTTAAAACTTCATAGGCCACCCGCAAATTGGCTACGAGCAATTCCCAGACGAAGAAAAAGAAAAATCCGATAAATCGTAAAAAGCGGGTCAAATATCGAATAAGGGTAACATCCGCAGGAGAGCTGATCAGCCACAGGGCCAGCGTGCTGATGACAAAGCCGACTGCAAAATTGGCAAAGGTAAAGGCTCCGGTCAGCGCCATCCAGACCAGTGGCAAAAAAATGTTGCCCAATATAACGTTGATCTGTTTCACATCATTTCCCTCCCAAAACGGCATCAATGTAGCCCGCCGGATTCAGCAACTGCTCGGCGGCTTTGGTGGCCAGATCGAAAAAGGGCTGTGACATCAGTCCGATCGTCAGTGTTAGCGCGCCCAGCAGGATCATCGGCAGATATAACGCGGTTTTTTCTAAGAGGCTGAAGGTCTTCCAGGGTTGCTCCGCACTGACGTCCGTTGTCTCGGGCGTGTTGCCCCAGAACGCCGCTGCCCAGATCTTGGCCATCGAAAACAGAGTCAGCAGGCCCACCCCCAGGGCGGTGGCGGCAATGATATAACCGGTCATATCCAGACTGGCTTTCACCAAAATCAGCTTGGCCCAAAATCCCGACAGGGGCGGAATGCCGGCCAGCGAAAAGGCGGAAATCATAAAAATCGCCGTCAGCGCCGGTGCTGTCTGGTAAAGGCCTCCGAGTCGAGCCAACTGATAAGATCCTTGCAGCCTGCGGGCCACGCCGCTGACCAGAAACAAATTGGTTTTAACGATAATATGATGCATGATGTAAAAAATCGATCCGGCCAGCGCCAAAGGGGTAAACAGCCCCAATCCCAGAACCATGTAGCCGACCTGGCTGATGATGTGAAAGGAAAGGATCCGGCGAAACTCATTTTGGGCCATGGCGCCGAGCACGCCTGTCACCATGGTGAAGCCGGCAATGACCAGAATAATGGTGTGCGTGTAGGCAATATCCTGCAAGAACAAAAGCGTAAACACCCGGATCAGCGTGTAAACCCCCACCTTGGTCAACAAACCGGCAAAAATGGCCGAAACTGCTACCGGCGGCGTATGATAGGAAGCCGGCAGCCAGAAAAAAAGCGGGAACAGGGCCGACTTGATGCCGAAGGCCACTAAAAACAGCATGGAAAGTGTGCTGACGACGCCGACATGCTTCCCCTCGCTGATCTGAACCGATAAGTCCGCCATGTTGAGGGTGCCGAGCATTCCATATAAAATACCCAGAGCCGTTAAAAACAGAGCCGAGGAGATTAAATTGAGCGTAACGTATTTGATCGCGCCTTCCAACTGGTGCCTTTCGCCCCCCAGCGCCAGCAAGACAAAAGACGACATCAACATGACTTCAAACCAGACGTAGAGATTAAACAGGTCTCCGGTTAAAAAAACACCGCTGACGCCCATCAGTAACAAATGGAAAAAAGCATAATAGCCGAATGACTCCCGGCCGCTGTCCATACTGGTCAGGGAATAGATGACCACGGTAAACCCCATCAACGCACCCAGCACGGTCATAATGGCGCTGAACAGATCGGCCACCAGCGTAATGCCGAATGGTGCCGGCCAGTTACCCACCTGAGTGGCAAAGATGCCGTCCTGCCGGACCGTCCACAGCAACAAAAGCGCCACCAGCAGATGGGCGGCAGACCCCAGCGCCCCCAGCAGGCGCTGCGCAGTCCGATGCCGCCACAACAGCAGGCAAAAAGCAGCTGTGGTCAATGGAATCAGAATCGGTAATATCAATAGCAGTTTCATGTGTCCGTCGTTTTCATCTCATCAAGTGAAGTTGCATCCGTTGACTTAAACGTGCGGCTAAACAGCACCAGCGCAAACGCCAGGACACCGAAGGAAATGACGATGGCGGTTAAAATTAGCGCCTGGGGCAGCGGGTCGGCGGTAGCTTCGATAGAGCGCAATGCGTCCGGTGGTATCAGGGGCGCTTTGCCGCGGATTAAATCGGCTGCCACGAAAATCAGCAGGTTGATCGCATTGGACAGCAGCACCAGCCCAATGATCAGGCGCACCGGAGATCGGGACATCAGCAAATAGATGCCGCACCCGAACAGTCCCCCTACAACAACGGCTGCCAGAATTTCCACTTTAATCTCCTTCCGCCAGGGATAAGATGATGGTCAACACTGCCCCGATCACGACCAGGTAAACCCCCAGATCAAAAAAAATAGGTGTCCCCAAATGCCAGATCTCTTCTGTGCTGATGTGGATTTCTCCCCACCGGCCGGTCATAAACGGCTTGCCGGTGAAAAGCGAGACACAGCCGCTACCCAGCGCCAGCAGCAAGCCGACACCGATAAGTGTCCGCGGTGATATGCGCAATAACGCCAGCGTGCTGCGGACACCATAGGTATAGCTGTGCAGGATAAAGGTGGCCGATGCCACCAGGCCGCCGATAAATCCACCCCCCGGCAGGTTATGTCCGCGAAACAGAATAAATGCCGAAAACAACAGCAGCATCGGCATTAAAATTCGCGTTGCAGTTGACAGAATGACAGATTGCATGTGGGTATTCCCTTAAATTAAATGAACAATTTCGATTAAATGTGTTTACCACAGAGACCACAGAAACCGCACGAGTTTAAATATCGTATGCGATCCGCGATCCACAGATTTTATTCTCTGTGAGCTCTGTGCGCTCTGTGGTGAATTATTACTGCATTCGCATCAGGCTTCTGGTGCCTTGATGACTTCACTGTCTTCCGGTTTCAGCTTCAGCAACGTATAGACCCCCACACCGGCCAGCGCCAGAACCGTAATTTCGCCGAGGGTATCCAGCGCACGAAAATCGACGATAATGACATTGACAATATTTCTGCCGTGCGCAAGGATATAGCTGTTTTCAGCGAAAAATCCGGAAAGGCGCGAGCCTTCCCTAACGCTGAGGGCCACCAACACCAGAATCGACATCAGCAGGCCGCTGGCCACGGCCACCAGGGCATTGCGTAGCCGGTGGACGCGCGCAAATTCCTCTTTTAATTTTGGCAAGCGGTAAATCACCCAGACAAAAAGAATCACCGTCATGGTCTCGATCAGAAACTGGGTCATCGCCAGGTCCGGTGCACCAAAGTCAACGAATATCAGGGCAAGCCCGTAGCCGATCACCCCCATAGCAACGATGGCGCCGATCCGCGAGGGCACCCATACGGTCACAAATGCCGCCGCCAGCATTAAAATCGCGACGACCAGCTCAAAGGATCGAACAGCGCCGATTTCAAGCGAAAAGTGAAACCCACCCTTATAAACAAGAGTGTATCCGACCAGCGCCAGGGTGGTGAGTATTATCACCAGTACATAGTGATGCAAATAGCCGCTTTGCAGCACACGCGTTTGCCAGGCGGCCAGCTTTTTTAGACCTTCCAGCGAGCTGAAATACCATGCCGCCGGACCCCGGGCCGCCAGCCAGGCACCCTGCTGTACAAGCCGGCGCACGCCGGTATGCATCAGATACATCAGGGCGCCGCAGATAACCGTCAAGCCGCTCAAAGCCAGCATGGGCGTCAATCCATGCCACAGCGCCAGATGCATGTCTACCGGCCGCGCCATGACAGCTGATACGGCGCGGGCGACCGCCGTTTCGACGACCAGATTCGGGAACAGCCCCAGCATCAGCCCCAGCATGGCGGGCAGCATGGGGCCCAGCCAGAGATTCAGGGAAAGCCTGTGCGCTTTGGGGTGCGGCTCAGCGGGTGCGCCGAAAAATGGGCGTAAAACGATAATTGCCGCAGCGGCCAGCAAGGCTGCATTGGCCAGAACTGCAGCGGCACCGAACAACCAGCGAAATGCGGAAACGTTTAAAATGGACTCATAGATGAGCTCTTTGCCGACAAAACCCAGCAGGGGTGGCAGCCCGGCCATCGAAACTGCCGATAGGACAGTCGCAACGGTTATCACTGGCATCTGGCGCGATATACCCTTTAGCCGGCTTAAATCCCGGCTGCCGGCTTCATGATCGACCACACCGGCGGATAAAAAAAGCGAGCCTTTATACAGGGCATGCACCACTAAAAAAACCATGGCGGCCTGGATCGACAGCGGGGTACCCAGCCCGGTTAAAAATACCAGGGTTCCCAGGCCATTTACGGTTGAATATGCCAGCAAAAGCTTAAAGTCTGTTTGGACCAGCGCCATAAAAGCGCCGGTCACCACTGTGACGGCGCCGAACAGGGTAAGCGTCAGCTGCCAGATTTCAGTGCCTCCCAGCACCGGGCTTAAACGCAGCAGCAGGTAGACACCGGCTTTGACCATGGTCACCGAATGCAGAAATGCACTGACCGGTGCCGGGCCCTCCATAGCCGACGGCAGCCAGAAATGAAACGGGACCTGAGCCGATTTGGTAAAGGCGCCCAGCAATACCAGAATCAATATCGGAATGTAGAGCGCATTGCCCCGGATCATATCGGCACGGGTTAACAGCTCGCTGATTTCCATGCTTCCGGTCGCCCAGCCCATCAGAAGCATCCCTGCCAGCAGCACCAGACCCCCGGTTCCGGTAACCAGAAGCGCCTGCAGGGCAGCCGTGCGGGCTGATTTTCGCTGGTGGTCAAAACCGATCAGAAAATAGGAGCTGATGCTGGTTAGTTCCCAGAAGACAAAGAGGCTGATGAGATTGCCGGCCAATACCACCCCGAGCATCGAGGCCATAAAAAACAGCATGAAGGTGTAAAAGCGGCCGAGATGGGTATGACCGGAAAGATAGCCGCCGGAGTAGATCACTATCAAAGTGCCCACACCACATATCAGCAGCGAAAAAACCAAACTGAGACCATCCAGATAAAATGACAGGCTGGCGCCCAGGCTGGGGACCCAGGCATGTGGCTCGATAATAATCTGCCCGGCATTAATCTGCGGGACTTTGGAGGCAAAGAAAATCGTTAGTGCCAGCGGTAAAATGCTCAGCACCCAGCCCGCTCGATTCGGCAGCAACCGCTGCAGCCACGGCGCTACCAGAGCCAAAATGAAGATCGAAACCACTGCCGCCAGTATCATCTATTCCGCTCCTGCCCGAAGTACGTGTCAGCAACCCCTTACCCGATAGGCCTTAATACAGTACCGGAAAAATTTAAAAACCGGTTATCGAGGACGAGGAGGAGCACGAGGACGAGTACGAAATCAGGCATGGGT
>JASFGH010000085.1:0-10541 GCA_050123865.1 Desulfobacterales bacterium
TTCCATGAGACCAAGCGACCTTTTGATCACCGTAATAAACCTCTACCAAGCGTCGATCCGGCACCAGTTTTGGTGGTCTGGGATAATCCCAAACTGACTCTTGACCGGGCGCCGGCAGTGCTGCGAAATCCGGTCTTTTCTGCCCCCTGTACTTCCACATCTGAGAAACCTCCTAAAGATCAAAAAATCGATATATTAATTAAGATTTAGTTTAATACCTCACAAAATTTGTCAATTTTATAATTGTAGGTTACGTGCCTGAACCACCAATTTCCATTAATTATGGATTTGTTAAGCATATCTGCAAAATATTCCGTCCCATAAAATTATAGATAATATAAACGTATCGCAACTCAAAGTGCTGCCAAATCAAATTGTATCTTAATTTGCAAATTGAAAGATTGAATTTTGGTCATTGCAAATAAATTAACCGGAAGAGACTTTTTAAAAATCTGGATAGGCAGCCTTATTGGCTAACCATGCAATGGAAGACACGGGAGTATATAAGCAGTAGACCGCCTCTTCCGAGAGGTATTGTGGGGTCATTTTAAGGTACTTTGAGGTACAATTCGGAAAATCGCAACTTCTTTGAATTGTTCGAAAATTTAGTGATTTCCTGCTGTTAGCGCGTTGTGTGTTACGGCCTCTCACGCCGGTAACGGGGGTTCGAATCCCCCTGGGATCACCACAATAAATTCAGGAGGTTAACAAAAATTAGTTACCTCCTTTTTAGTTCCAATTCCATAATCCCCCACACTATTCCCCACATTCAGCTCTATTTTAGCCTCCAGCTCTAACTATCCACCACAAAATCGATATCGGTGAACCCCTGTTTGACAAAATAAATTTATAAATCAAAGTTGCGTTTACATTGAGCAATCTTAAATATCTATAATTTTCTTGATTAAGGCACGAAGTCCAAAATAAATTAAAACTAAAAAAAGTGTGTATTTGTCATTATGTAATCTGCAAATTGGGCAATTGAATACGTATCATTTTTCTTGACAGACAATGCAGCACTATACTATTTTGCCAGTCCTTTAAAGTAGGCTGATGGATCCGATTCGCAAATTTGATTGTCGAGGCTAAATACGCATGAACATCTATCGCAACTGGTTCCTGGCCAGTCGTCCCTGGTCATTTTCTATGACCGCCATATCGGTCAGCGTGGGCAGCGCCCTGGCAGCCATCGACGGGCCCTTCGACTGGTCCCTGTACCTGCTGTCCCTTTTCTCTGCCGTGCTGCTGCACGCGGCTACCAACCTGATCAACGACTACTACGACGTCCTCAACGGCGTGGACACGGCGGCAGCGGCCACTGCCCAGTATCGGCCCCACCCCCTGGTGGAGGGTCTGCTGCCGGCAAGACAGGTGCTCCGTGTAAGCTATGTCCTGTTCGCACTGGCTGCGGGCATCGGGATTTACCTGACCATCCTCTGCGGGCCGGTCATTTTCTGGATCGGACTCGTGGGCCTGCTGGCCGGGCTGACTTACACCGCCCCGCCCCTGAAATACAAATACGTGGCCCTGGGGGAGTTATCGGTATTTCTCATGTGGGGCCCTCTGATGGTTGAAGGCGCCTACTATGTCCAGCGCCAGGTACTGAGTGCCCAAGCTTTTTGGATCTCGCTGCCCTTCGGTGTGCTGGTGGCCTTAGTGCTGTTGGCAAACAACATCCGGGACATTGACCACGACCGCGGACGTCACATACGCACGCTAGCCATCGTCTTGGGGCGCCGCCGCGGGTGGATGACCTATTTGGCGCTAATGGTGCTGGCCTACCTGGGGATGTTGGCTTTGGCCGTAAAACTGACGCTCTGGCTTTTGATCATCTTCTTCAGCCTGCCTCTGGCGGCCCGCTTGCTGCATCAGATGAGCCGGGCCGTGCCCGCCGATGCCGACGCCAGAACCGCCCAGCTGGACACAGCCTTCGGTTTTCTCCTGGTGGTCTCCCTGCTGCTGGAAGGGCTGATCGCTTGAACCGTCCCGCGCCCAACCCCAAAATCGTGTGGGCCACGGTCGCCTTGGCCTCGTTGTTGTGGTTCGTTACCTTTTTCCTGAGCTGGTCGAACTTCTGGATCAAAATTAGTTTCTCGGCTTTAACCCTGGCCCTGCTGGCCATCATTCTGCAACCGATCAAGGACTGGCGCCCCGATGGCAAGGCGCTAATACAGGGCCTCGTCTCGGCCGCGGCCCTGTGGGGCATCTTCTGGCTCGGCAAGCATATATCGGGACTGATCTTCCCTTTCTCCGAACAGCAGATCGGTGCCATCTATGGCAAAGGGGCAGGGTTTTCACACCTAGCCATCTTTTTTCTTCTACTACTGATCACAGGTCCCTGTGAGGAGATCTACTGGCGAGGCTTTCTACAGAAGCAGTTGATGGCCCACCACGGCCAGTTCAAGGGCTGGCTTCTGGCCGCAGCCATCTACGCCGGTGTCCATATCTGGTCTTTCAATTTCATGCTAATCGGGGCTGCCGCGGTGGCCGGCGCATTTTGGGGACTGCTCTACTGGTATTGGGGCCGTTTGGGGCCGGTGATTGTCTCCCACTCCCTGTGGAGCGCTTTTGTCTTTTCCGTCATTCCGATTCCGTAATCACCGAGCCCGACCCAGTCACCGCTGGGCTAATGGGGCAATCCGTGACATTTGTACAATGTATCAGCTGATAATAGATTCTGTGTAATTATACTGCTACAGCTTAGCATGCTTTGGACAAGATGATTATCTAAGGAGATCCCCATGAAACTGAATGATAATACAGTTTTTATTACAGGCGGTTCATCTGGCATTGGATTCGCACTAGCAAAAGGCTTTTTAGAGCTAAAGAATACAGTCATAATATGTGGTCGTAATGCTGACAAATTGAAGCAGGTCAAAGAGCGTTTTCCTGAAATCCATGTAATTCAGTGTGATGTCACAAATGAAGGGGAAGTTAAACAGGCGTCCGAATCAATAAAGCTTAAATTTGGCTTTCTGAATATTCTCCTAAATAATGCAGGCGTTCAGTATCGATTTGATTTTTGTGAAGATAACGATGCGTTCAAAAAAATAGATGAAGAGATTGATATTAATTTCAGGGCCGTCGTTCACTTAATCCATGTATTAATACCGCTCTTAGAGAAGGCGTCACAAGCGGCCATTGTTAATGTCTCTTCTGGATTGGGTATTGTACCGAAAAAGAGTGCTCCCGGTTATTGTGCAACAAAAGCTGCAATCCACGCCTTTTCAAAATCACTTCGCTACCAATTAGAAGATACATCCATTAAAGTTATTGAGTTGTTTCCTCCCTTTACAGATACAGATATGACTAAAGGAAGAGACAAAGATGTTCGTAGAGAATCACCTGATTTTGTGGCAAGAAAGTTTTTTGAAAAATTTGAAAAGGACCATTGTGAAATAAAGCCAGGACTGATGAATATTGCGCTCTTACAAATGAATAGGTTTTTGCCATCTTTGGCAGAAAAAATTACTAAAAAACGTTAGGTTATGGGCTGATAAAATGCTTTTAACGTACAAGCGCTTGCAGTCGATGTGGTAAACATCCCGGCTAAAACGAATCATAAGAATGCAGATAACTCACAGATAGGCTTCACTGCAAGGTTCCAAAGGATGGTTCTTTTCATCCCGCTTATGTGGCTAATTTATAAAGCTCAGCAATTTCTATACCTCAATGTAAAATAATAAACCAGCCCGACACATCCAAGCAACACCAAAAACTCCGCCAGTCCGAATACAGAATCGGAACTCACCGAATATATAAAGCAACTGATAAAAACAGTCGCTCCGCTGCCCCTCCTTTCGCTTGGCACTTCTTCTTCCCCTGTGCCGTCAAAAGCTGCAAAGAAAACCGTCTGGGTGCCTGAAAAATGATACACTTGCACCTCTATCTGGGCCGGGTCTGTGTCCGCATGATTCACTCGCGAGCCGGGCATCATCCACCCTTCGCCGCCGGGCAAAATATTGCCCGCAGCATCCGCTGCCGGCAGCCACTGGGTGCCATCGTGATATGCCAGGCCCATTGAAAAAATATCCACACCATCGGGGACGGGAATAAACAGCTGGACCGGGGTATCAAATACCGTATGCGGGGTCAGGTTAAGGGGCAGGCCGATAGCCTCAAATCCATCAATGTTGGGTTTTTCAATTCCATTCTGAGACCCGAAATACGGTGTCAGCGGCTCACTGCTGTTATAAATAATTTTGGCACCCGCAAGTTCCCCTTCCACAACCTCGATGCCGGCATCCAGGCTGCTATCGGAATCCGGATCCACAACGTAAAAGTCTCTGGTTTGGGGTTGATTCTGGCCGGAAACAGCCCGCTGCGCATCCGATTCAATCTTAAATTCGAAGGCCGCCGGCTGCAGAATATTGCCGGCCACATCCCTGATTGCTACCTTTATATATATATACGAACCTGGCGGATAATGGGTTGGAATATACGGTTCCAGGACCCGGTCATAAACCGCCCACAGATAGGTGGCCTGATCATCCGGATCGTCAATGAGTTTAACCAACCGAAATGTATCAAATCTTAGATCACGTACGTATGGCAAATGAAATCCGTCATCAATTAAAAACTGGATGGCATCTGCCGCGTTGAGATCGATGCCGTGTACCGATCGGATCAAGACGGCAAAGGAAGTACCATGGGGTACACGTGAAAAATCTATAATTCCGGCATCTTCCTGGGGAAGGCAGTCTCGAATTTCGATCGGCGCAGGCAATTCATTATTGGCCGCACTTGCCAGCGGAATGGGTGATAAACTCAGAAACAAAACACAAAAAAGACCTGAAAACAGGACATAAAATTTCGATGACTTTTTCAAATCCGTAAAAATCATCCCGGCCCCCCGAAAACCTCGCATTTCTTTCATATAACTAAAAGCAGGCTCCTGTAAAGGGGATCCATTTTTTATCTATTTATGTAGATATAAAGGTGTATGGTATAGGGTATAAGGTGTGAGGTATAGGGTGTGGGATTAAAAAGATAATACTGCAGATACTACTATTCAGCTGTCAGCATAAAGGAAAACTGTCTAGAAAATTTGAGAAAACGATGGTGGATCTGAATGGTTTGGGGAGCGTTGCGAAAGCACAGCAATAACCCCAAAGCTACGGAAGGGAGCAAATTTGATTTTGCGTCTAACCATTATTTTATATTTGAATTCTGTTCTTTCGCTACACTGCCTTAATCATGAGTTTGCATGATGAAGTCGCTGATATTTCATTCTGCGATCGATTTAAAAAAAACTTTCCGATACCTCAATTAATTATTAAATCGCTAGTCTAACGGCAGGCGTCGAAAGTATCCGGGGTTTTCCGGATTATAATAATGATCCATCGGACCCTTTTCCCGGTAATCCTGATGCCAGTGGTTGAATGCATCCTGATCCAACACCACACCGAGGCCGGGACCTTCCGGCACATCCACTAAATTGTTTCGCGGCTTAAAAGGACCTCCTTGGATAACATCGCCGATTTGCCAGCGCTTTAACGATTGACTGGGTTCGTGCATCCATTGCATGGCGGCGGTTACATGTAAATAGGCGGCCGTACAAATCCCCGCGTCACCGCTGTAACACCAGAAATCAATACCTATGGCCTCACAGGCTCCAATGAATCGAATCGCCCGATTGATGCCACCCAGTACGGCAAAATTAGTTACAAATGCATCCGGAACCCCCAGCGCCACAGCCCGTCGGATGTCAGGTACATGGGAGGAAAATGGAATGCTCGAGTGCCGGCGCAACGCCGCCATTTCTTCAAAGGTGGCCACGGGGTCTTCGTAGTTACGGATGTTATAGGGTTCAATTTCACGCAATATCTGGCGGGCAGTAGACAGTGACCACGACATGTTCGAATCGAGCCGGATCATCGCTTCGGCACCGAGTCTTTCACGCAGGCATCTAACCGCTGCGATCTCAAGGTGAGGATTACCGAGGCTTAATTTGCCTTCAAACATGGTGGATCCGTGCTCTTCCTTCATTTTTACACAATAGTCGGCAACGGCCTCAGGCGTCATTTCTCCGCCACGTCCATCCTTTTCCACCCTGAAAGCAAAGTATTCGGTAAATGGAATTTTTTTGCGTACGGCGCCGCCGAGCAATTCGTACAGCGGTTGGTCCCATGCTTTGCCCCGTATATCCCAGAGTGCAATTTCAATTCCGCCGAATGCCTTGACAACCGAAGCGTCATCTGTATTCTGGACCACACACCATTCCGGCAAGCATCGCATCTCACAGCCGACTATATCGATGGGATCATGGCCGATTAGACGGGGCCCCATCTCACTGTTGATCACCTCGGCACAGTCTCCCGACGGCGACTCTCCGAGCCCGACAATCCCTTCATCGGTTTCAACTTCAATGATCGTCTTTGTCGTACCCGGATAAGTTCCAACCGACCAGTAAAATGGCGCCTCAAGGGGGATGTTGACCGGAGTGGCTCGCACCTGCGTAATTTTCATTTTAAGCCCTCCTTTCTTGCTTACGGTCCGGGCAGAACCATTCGTTCGGGGCATTCAGAACATTTGTCTAAAAAAAAGCGGCTTAAAAACCACTTTAAATAACGGATAGCTTCTTGCCTATCTTTGTAAAAGCCGCTATGGCCGTATCCAGCTCAGCTGTTGTCAAAGCCGCCGATATCTGCACCCGGATGCGCGCCTTGCCCTTGGGCACCACCGGATATGAAAAAGCGATCACATAAACCCCTTCGGCCAGCATGGCATCGGCCATCTCCACCGCCACTTTGGCATCCCCCAGCATAATCGGCACGATCGGATGGTCTCCCGGGTTGATCTTGAATCCGGCCCGGGTCATGCCGTCTCGAAAATACTTGGTGTTGCGCTCCAGCCGATCCCGTAATTCCGTCGAGGCACTCAAGGTTTCAAGGGCTTTAAACACCGCCGCAGCCACGCCGGGTGCCAGGGTATTCGAAAAAAGGTAGGGTCGCGAACGCTGCCGCAGCATATCAATAATTTCTTTGCGCCCGGAGGTAAATCCACCCGATGCCCCGCCCAGGGCCTTGCCGAAGGTAGAGGTAATCATATCCACCCGATCCATGACACCATGGTATTCGGGGGTGCCGCGGCCGGTTTTGCCGATAAAACCGGTCGAGTGAGAATCGTCTACCATGACCAGCGCATCATAGCAGTCGGCCAAATCGCAGATGCCTTTTAAATCCGCAACGATACCATCCATTGAAAAGGACCCGTCGGTGGCAATCAGGCGGAAGCGGGCGTCCTGCGCTTCTTTGAGCTTGTCCTCCAGATCGGTCATGTCATTGTTTTTATAGCGGTAGCGGGCCGCTTTACACAGCCGGATGCCGTCGATGATGCTGGCATGATTGAGCTCATCGGAGATGACCGCATCCTCCGGGCCCAGCAGGGTTTCAAAAAGACCGGCATTGGCATCAAAACAGGAAGAATACAAAATGGTGTCCTCGGTGCCCAGAAATTCGGATACTTTTTGCTCCAGTTGCTTGTGCAGCTGCTGGGTGCCGCAGATAAAGCGCACCGAAGACAAGCCATAGCCCCATTGCTCCAGACCCTCTTTGGAAGCATCCACCAGGTCCTGGGTACCGGACAGGCCCAGATAATTATTGGCGCACAGGTTGATCACCTGCCGGCCGTCGGCCAGCTGGACCCGGGCTCCCTGGCGCCCGGCAAGGACGCGTTCATCTTTATACAGGCCGCTGTCACGGATCTGGGCCAGCTCACTGATCAGATGGTCTTTGATTTTGCCATACATGCCGGGCCTCCTTTGTATAGTTTTACTCACGCAAAGACGCTAAGCCGCAAAGAAAGTAATTATACTAGACTTGAAAATCTTTCGCGTCTTTGCGCCTTTGCGAGAAACTTAATGCTTTCGTTCTCTTTAGTCACTCTTCATTTGACCAATTTAAGATCACTTTACCCGACTTACCCGATCGCATAATCTTAAAGGCTTTTTCATATTCAGTATACTCAAAACGGTGGGTGACTATTGCGCTGATATCCAAGCCGGTCTGGATCATGGAGGTCATTTTATACCAGGTTTCATACATCTCACGGCCGTAAATCCCTTTTAGTGTTAGGCCGTTAAAAATGACTAGATCCCAGTCAATGGCTGTATCGGCGGGCAAAAGCCCCAGGATGGCAACTTTAGCCCCGTGGCACATATTGGCCAGCATCGAGCGCAGTGCGTCCGGATTGCCCGACATCTCCAGCCCCACATCAAAGCCTTCCTTCATGCCGAGTTTTTTCTGGGCATCCTCGATCTTTTGGCTGCGCACATCCAGCGCCAGGGTAGCACCCATTTTTTTGGCCAGTTTCAAACGGTAGGGAATCACATCGGTCACCACCACATAACGCGCGCCGGCATGTTTGGCAATCGCCGCAGCCATGCAGCCGATGGGCCCGGCACCGGTAATGAGCACATCTTCGCCGAGGACATCAAATGAGAGCGCGGTGTGCGTGGCATTGCCCAGCGGATCAAAACAGGTGAGAATATCCATTGGGATATTGGGATCGCAATACCAGATATTGGTGACCGGGATGCTTAAATACTCAGCATAGGCGCCGGGGCGGTTAACCCCGACACCGCTGGTACGCATACACAAATGGCGCCGGCCGGCCAGGCAATTACGGCACCGGCCGCAAACCAGATGACCCTCGCCGGAAACCAGGTCACCGGGCTTAAAATCATGCACATTAGCGCCGATCTCTGCAATTCGGCCCACAAACTCGTGGCCCACCGGCATCGGCACCGGTATGGTCTTTTGGGCCCATTCGTTCCAGTTGTAAATGTGTACATCCGTTCCGCAGATGGCGGTTTTGTGGATTTTTACGAGCACATCGTTGATGCCGATATCCGGAACGGGCACTTTTTCCAGCCAGAGCCCCGGCTCAGACTTTGACTTTACCAGTGCGTCCATTTTAGTGGCCATTCATACCTCCACCTAAATTGAGCGTTTCAAATTAAAGATATGGTCAAAGTTATTAATCAAAGGAATACTCTCTTTTTAAATATTTTTAATTTGAAACCCCACAGGGGCTTGCCGATCTTACCGCATCTACTGTGTTAGATGCCGTCCCGTATAGGCAACTATAACGGAACGACATCTGCCGTGAAGCTGCGGCAACCTCGACAAGCGCTCAATTTAGGTTATATTTGCGGTTTAAAAGTGGTCCCCCGGCTATGACGAATCGGTTGCCAGATCAAGAATCTCGGCGATATCTTTAACCGTAATAGCGGATGTGGTTTCCTTAACACCGTCATTGAGCATGGTATTGCAAAAAGGGCATGCCGCTACAAGGGTTTCAGCCCCGGTAGCCACCACTTCTTCAACCCGCTCGATATTGATGCGCTTACCGATCCTTTCTTCCATGAACATTCTGGACCCGCCGGCACCGCAACACAACCCATTGCGGCCGATGCGGTCCATTTCCCTGATCTGCAGACCGCCGATGGTGCTCAGAATCTGTCGGGGTGCGTCGATCATATCATTCCAGCGGCATAAATAACAAGAGTCATGCAGGGTAACGGTCGTTTCCAAATTCACGTCCGGCTTTAAGATTCCATTTTGAATCAGACCCGCAAAAAATTCCGTATGGTGGCAGACTTCCGGCATCGTACCGAATTGAGGATATTCATGTTTGAGGGTGTTGTAACAGTGGGGGCATCCGGTCAGAATTTTGGCAGGCTTATACTTGCCAAGGGTATCCAGATTCGCCTGGATCAATTCCTGGGCCAGATATTCATTCCCGGCCCGCCGGGCCGCATCTCCGGTGCAGCGTTCTTCCGGACCGAGGATGGCAAAATCAATCTCTGCCTTATTTAGGAGATTAACGATGGTCCGGGCGACAACTTTACCTCTTTCGTCAAAAGAGCCCGCGCAGCCGACAAAGTAGAGGATTTTGGCTTCCGGGCGATCGCTCATCAGGGCAACATCCAATCCCCGGCACCAGTCTGCCCGTGTATCTGCGGCAAAGCCCCATGGATTAAATTGATATTCCAGGTTATTGAAGGTTTCCTGCAATTCTTCCGGGAACCGGGATTCCATCAGCACCAGGCTTTTGCGCATTTCGAGGATAAAATCCAGATGCTGGATGTGAAGCGGGCAAATACTTTCACAGGCTCTACAGGTTGTGCAGGACCAGATGACATCTTCGGTAATCGGCGACCCCTCTCGAACGATTGGCTCGATGGAATTTTTGTTTTCGGCCAGCTGGCCGATCAGTTCATCTTTCAAGTCCACCACAACGGCTTTGGGCGATAGCGGCTTGCCAGTCAAATCGGCGGGGCATTGCTCTTCACATCGGCCGCATTCGGTGCAGGCATAAAGGTTCAATACGTTATGCCAGTTGAGTTCATTAACCTTTCCCAGGCCAAAAGTGTCAATATTCTCATCTTCTAAATCGCTTTTCAGCATCGGTTTGGGGGTGTCCAAAGGCGCCAGAATGACATTCGGGATGGCCGCCAGGATATGAAGATGCTTGGAACCGGGAATATACACCAGAAAATATAAAATGGCTGCCAGATGAATATAGTAGGAGAACTC
>JASFGH010000086.1:0-10526 GCA_050123865.1 Desulfobacterales bacterium
CAATAAGATAGCGGTTGTCAGGTTTATCATAATGTCAAGCCGTTACAAACTACTCTGGTGCTTGTTAACAAATATGGCAAACGGAACATATTTATGACAACCGCTATAGCTCAACCGTCCGCAGGCAATAACAGAAGGCAAATAGACCCTATTTTGGCACTTAAATTGACAAATTTTGTCTTATTTTGTTGATTCCAAAACCTGCCAATTTTTCTAACCATTTAAAACTATTATTGATATTAAAGTTTTAAAAATCAGGCCCGATTCTTGCTTTTATCTGTCTGAAAATTAAGAAATTCGTTAGACTTTTTAAAGAAAAAGCCAAACTCATCGTGAGGTGGGGACGGAAAGCCACGGGTCTCATGCTAATGCAGATAGCCGGGTTGCCTTTATGCTTTAATCAGGCAATCGGGCTATTTTTTTTGGATCAAATGTAATACATAGTATTATAATAAACTACAAATAATTGGTTTTTCAATACCATTCAGTCTAAACAAAGGAGAGAGGCCATGGGAATTTTCAGAAGACCAACAAGGAAAATAAGTCGAATTCTGGTTTTGGCACTGGCTGTGTTCGGCTGGCATTTGGCATGCTCACCGGCATTTGCAGAGCTTGCCAATGATGAGGCCATTTTTATCGATGCTAATGGAGATGTTGACGGAAACCCAGCCTGTGGGATCGTAAGTGCAGGAAGCATGTCTGTGGTCGGCTGGTTCAATTGCGAAAAAAATTCAGAAGGTATCGATGTCACCTCCGATGGGACCCGGGCAGTTGTCGGCAACTGTAGAACCAGCACCCTAACGCTTGTTGATTTGGTATCAGATCCGCCCGTGGAGGTGGATCAGATCGATTCGGGACTAGACTGCGTTCAGGAGCTCGACATTGCGCCGGATGACAGTTTTGCCATCGCTACCGGTCGCACCAATGGACTTGTCTCCAAGTTCACACTGGATCCTTTCGCTATTGTCGGAACCGGAGGGCCTTGGAAGCCTGACGATTCCTTCGGGGGCTCGCCCCAGGATGTACATATTAACTCGAGTGGCACTCTTGCAGTGCAGCCGATGTATCGGGCTGATTTTTTTGCGGTATTGGATGTAACCCAAGATATACCGGAGCTGGTAAATACAATTCCAACACCCAAAATTCCTCATTTACCTGACTACTCCATGGTTCACCACGGCCTTAGTCTGGCTCAATATGACGATGACACCTTCCTAGCAACGGGTATACCCTATTTAAGCTATATTACGGTGGCATCGCTCAGTGGGCTTTTTGAGCCTTTTGTGCTGGCGACACCAGGTCCCCCTGAATCAGTAGATATCAACTGTGATGGTACCCGGGCGGTAGTGGAAACCTCAGCAGGCCTCATGTGGATCGACCTAGAGGCCACACCGCCATTGGTTTTAAGCGAAAATTTCGGGCCCGCTCGAACAGACTCCGATTCCATTTCGACGGTGGCGTTTTCAGCCGATGGAACCATTCTGTTTGTTGCCGGCGAACAACAGATAGACATCTATGACGTCAATCCGGATTTGCCAGTGCTCAGAGGATCGATCCCGATGGAAGGCACAATTTATTCGGTTGCCACATTGCCCTGCTCAGCAGCTTCTTCGGAAATCAAGCTCGCAGCCTCAGAAATCGAGGTCGCTGTCGACATAAAACCCCGGTCGTGCCCCAATCGGCTGTACATAAAGAGCAGAGGGGTTTTGAAGGTTGCCATTTTGGGCAGCGAAAACTTTGACGCGAGTTTGGTTGATCCGAGCACCGTTCAGATAGACGGTGCCAGACCGTTCAACTGGAAACTCAAAGATGCGGCCACACCTTACGACATCGACACCATGCAGGGCGACTGCCGAGACTGCACCCGCAAGGGACGCGACGGCTTTTTGGATCTGGTTCTTATGTTCAAAAAGAAGGATGTCGCCAAGGTCATCGGGCCGGCCAAACACGGTGACTGCCATGTTCTGACACTCACCGGTCAAACGTCTGATGGGAAAGATATTCTGGGCGATGATGTGGTTCGCATCCAGAAAAAACAGAAACATCCTAAAAAAGGGATCATAAAATTCTTCTTATCCTGGCTGATGGCACACAAGAAATAGACAAACGGTAAAAGCTGCAAAGCAGAATACATTACCTGACAAATGGACATAATTATTCGTCGAAATCCGATAGCCGGGTTGTCTGAAAGCTTTTATCAGGCAACTCGGCTATTTTTTTTGGGGGGGTGCAAGGCCTCGCTTCTGATGAGATAATTATCGGTTGACAAAAAAATAGCCCCTCGGATACAGTTTTCCCATGGACGCGCTCAATGGTTTGCTTCTGCAGCACTTTAGAGCGTTTGACCATTGCTTGACCTGTTTTATGGCGCTCCATGGCTCAGATGCCCAAGATAAAATGATTAATATGACAAACAAGGATAAGTCCTGATTAATCAGACCTTCCTCCATTGAGTGACAAAATGCCGCTATTTTATAATCTGGATCGGTACGGCGAAGATGCGGGCCGAGTGGCCGGTCGACTTAAGGCATTGCGCCACACCCTGCAAAACCACCCCGATGGTAAAGAGCGCAGCCTGCCGGGTAAAAACGCCACCGACACCCTGTTGCTGGCCACCTGGAATTTAAAAGAATTTGAAGGCGGCCGCAACGACAAGCGCATTGACGAATCCTACTGGTATATTGCCGAGATCGTCTCCCATTTTGATCTGATTGCCATCCAGGAGGTCGGCGGCCATCTGGGTGCCCTCAACAAGCTGCGCCGACGACTGGGGGGCACCTGGCAGTATGTGGTCAGCGATGTGACCGAAGGCAGCGCCGGCAACCAAGAGCGCATGGCCTTTTTGTTTGATCGGCGCAAAATCCGATTCAGCGGGGTTGCCGGCGAAATTGTGATTCCGCCGATCGAAGACAAAAAAGGCAAAACCATCGCGCCCGCCGATCAACTGGCCCGCACGCCCACGATTGTCGGCTTTGAGGCCGGCTGGTTCCGCTTTATGCTGTCAACGATGCACATCATCTGGGGCAAGGATATTCCCGAGCATCCGGCGCGGGTGGCTGAAATCAAAGCTTTGGCTGAATTCCTTAGGATCCGCAGTGAGGACGAGAAGGCCTGGAGCCGTAATTTAATCCTGCTCGGCGATTTCAACATATTCGCCGCCGACCCGGGCAATGTCACCTATAAAGCCATTACCCAGAATGGTTTCATCATCCCGCCGGCGCTGCAAAATATACCGCCGACCAATGTCGGTAGAAAGCGGCGCTTTTATGATCAGATCGCACTCAAGGTGCGTGATAACAACCTGGCGCTCACCGGTCGCGGCGGCGTGTTTGACTATTTTGATCTGGTCTACCGCAATAATGATTATGCGGCCTACGTTTCGGCTATGATGGACGGCAAAGATGAGAACGATCCGGACAATCCGCTTACCTATGACACCAGCGGTAAAAAGCGCAGCGAAAAGCAGCGACGCTTCTATTACCGCAATCACTGGCGACGACGGCAAATGTCGGACCACCTGATCATGTGGCTGGAATTAAAAATTGACTACGGTGAGGAATATCTGAAAAGAAGAAGTGCCGGCTTTTAGCGCACAACCTCGTTTTCAACCAGCGAGGACTTATCGACAAGTTTATTCAGCGGTTTTCGCAGAACGGGCGCTCAACTTTTGGGCAGCGGCGGAATCATTGTCGGCACTTGTTTGATTGGCAGCAAATCCGACGGTCCATACCTTTACCTTGCCCGTTGTGGTGGAATAGGTTTGATATCGCAGATTTCCGGTTTCTGCAAGGTAAGGATAGTCAAAGTTGGTTGAATGAATACCCAGCGTCTCAACAACGTAGGGCTGCCAGCTGACACCCGTGTTATGGCTGCGGTGCAGTTTGTTATGCCCGTCGACGGCTGTGATAACGCCGTTTGCATCCGTCAGGATTCTGGCAGGAATAGCGTCAAAGGGTAATTTCAGCGGAGCCGACCAACCGATTTCCGGACGCCACATCGACCACCAGGCCGTGTCGTTGCTGTTATCCGCATAAGACACCGCCGGGTGCCCCTCTGAAGTGGCCCCGACATAACTGGTATACCAAAGGTTGCCAGAGCTACCCGACCAGTCGGGCCCGACAACAACATCTGCGCTGGCCAGGGTAATCGGTAAGGTTTCATACGGCGATCCGTCCGCACGTTTAAAGGTCTCGCCACCGTCATCGGATGAGGCGTAAAGGACATGGGTATGATAGCCCGATGATCCGTTGCCGTCATCGACTACCCAGGTAATGTGCATGCGATTGTTGCGGTCAAAAAACATGCGCTGCCGATAGGGCTGGTAGGCTGTGCCGTCTGCCCCGGAATCATTCCAAAAAAACGTTTTGGCGGCATGGGCGTAATCCGTACCGCCCAGCATGACCCAGGTCCTGGCGTCGGCATCATAGCGCGCGATGGCTGCGGCCATAATGCCGGGCGACCATCCGGTACCAAATTTTATGCGCTGGCGGAAAGCGACATAAAGAACGCCGTTTAAGTCCCGGGCAAAAGAAGGATAGGTTATCCAGTTTCCCGGGATGGTCCGCGCCTTCTCGCTACCGACAAAAGAAAAGGCAGAGATATCTTCCGGTTTATCGGATACGACATATTGCCAGGCGTACTCATAATAAGGATTGCCTGTTTTGGGATGGTTAAACGGAGAATGATGCATGTTACCGGCGACATGAATGTACCCGTTGCGGTCTATGCCCACAGACGCACCATTGTACCAGGAGGCCGGATCGGTCTCTTCGAAGATAACACTTTTGGTGATGGACCCATCTGCTGACTTTTTGACAATCAGCGTCTTTAACTGCCGGTTGACATAAACGTAATAGATGGCATCATTGTAAGAGGCCACCGGCGTTTGCCAATCGCTGCCGGTTACCTTGGAAGCATCATTGAATTCAAATTCTTTGGTTATGGCGACGGTTTCCGGTGACTGTTGCCCCCATGCCGTCATTGCATATATACATAGAGCCACCGGAACCGCCACCAAAGCGGGATAAGATCGCCGCATGATCGATCTCCTTCTTACCACCTCCGACATTAATCCGTCTGGACTTATGGACCCACAGCCTCAAAACGCCCCCCGTCTATAGGCTCGATCCAAAAAGGGAGAAAACGAATTGATGGGCGGCAATGGATGCAATTGCAAAATAAGTACCAAATGGGAATTTCATTTCACCCCGGCTCGAAAGCCAGGCAGCAGGGGGCCCATCGTTTCATCTGGATTTTAAAACTTGTGTTTAATCACCTCCTTAGCTCTTTTTGAAATTCCAGCAGCAGCAACAGATTTGTTTTTGGGTAAAATTCAGATTGCCTGTATTTCCGTGACGCAGCTGGGTTGGTGTACGATAAATTATACCTGTGCGTATACAGAATTATAAATATTAAGAATCACTCCCGATTTGCATCAATTATGCGCGTGGTCGTTCGGCCGGTAAAACCCGATCCTGGTAAATCGATGCTCTGTTTGCGTTATAATGTTGCTAAATTTTATGTTTTTAGTATAAAATTCAAAATCACCGGCCCTATCTGTAAGACGAGATGGATTGTCGAAAAAAGCCGTGAGCCTGCGCTTTGTATTAAATTTGCCGTTAACCCATTCAAGCTGTCATTTAAATAATTTGGAGGAGGTAAAACGATGGAAGCTTATTGCGTTAAGTGTAAAGCCAAACGAGAAATGAAAGACACTAAGGAAATCACAATGAAAAATGGAAGGCCTGCGACCCAGGGCGTATGTCCAACCTGCGGCACGAAGATGTTCAGGATCGGCAAGGCCAAATAAGCCTGCCGGTTTGACATTCTTTTGTTGCCCTGGGTTGCGCCAGAAGCAAAAACCGACCCTGTTTGGCGCGGTAAAACCGGAACCGTTTTACCGCGCCGGATGGGCGCTCCCCTTCCCCCCTCATCGAACCTTTGTGTGTCGTGAAAATCCAAATTAGATCCGAAGCCCAAAAGACATCGATCTAAGAGGAGGACGATTCGATGGCTGCATACATGATAGCCAGAGTGAACGTGACCGACTGGGATAAATATAATGGATTTCTGTAATCCGTAGCTGGCATATGAAAAAACTGATGATACGCCTACCGATTTTTTATCTGATCATCGTATGTGGTATGTATTTCTTTCAGGATTTTTTTATTTATCACCCCAACCGTTCGAATCCTGAAACCATCGCACAATTGGCGCAAAACAAAAACCTGCGCATCTGGCCGGATACGATTGACACTTACCGCGGATTCGTATCTGAAGGTAAATCTAACAAATCCCGCGGCACGATAATCGTGTTCCATGGAAACGCGGGTAACGCCCTCAATCGTTTGTACTACACAACCGCGCTCAACCGACTCGACTATCGGGTGCTCCTGGCCGAATATCCAGGTTATGGCGCCCGCTCGGGGAAAGTCGGCGAGCCTCAGTTTACAGCAGATGCAGTTGAAACCATCCGGCTGGCGTCAAAAGAATTTGGCCCACCGATTTTTCTTCTGGGAGAATCTCTCGGGTGTGGTGTTGCGTGTGCAGCGGTGGCCGAAACGAATGCTCCCATCCAAGGGGTTGCCTTGATCACACCCTGGGATACATTGCCGAATCTGGCCCAGGATCAATACTGGTTTTTGCCGGCGCGCTGGATTGTCAAAGACCGTTATGATAACGTGGCAAACTTGGCAAATTATCAGGGCCCGGTTGCCGTCATATTGGCCGGACAGGATGAGATCATCCCCAACCGGCTGACCCTCCGCCTCTACGAGGCCTTGTCCGGGCCAAAGCGCCTGTGGACATTTGCAGAGGCAGGGCATAATAGCTGGCCATCCGGCTCAAACGAGCCCTGGTGGGCTGAAATGATGAATTTTTTACAGCCGGCGGCTGCCGCGCATGAGGCCAAATAACGATTGTAGAATTTAGCATTAAAACTTACACTGGGTTACAGAATCCCGTAACATTTTTTGCATGAAGGAGATGGTTGATGAGTGAATTTAGTGAGCGATTGATTCAGTTGAGGGCTGAGAGCAAATTAAGCTTAACAGAAATCTGTCAGGGAGCTGGCATTCCGCCGTCCCGCCTTGTCGAACTGGAAAGAGGCATCCGCATTCCGACATCCGGGCAGATTGAACATCTCGAAAATTATTACAGCGTCGATTCTGGCAAGCTGGCGGAGCTGGCCAAAGCATTAGAAAATGATGACATTCAGCTTGTTGAAAAAACCTCACAGTAGCACGGCTGTTTCGCGTGTAACCCCCATAATTCAAACAGTATCGTGTCCCAGAAATAATTTACAAAATAAGCGTCGGCCATGTCATTATAGGTCATCACCAACACCTGGTCCCAGCGGCCGACCGGCGGCATGGCAAGCCGAAAGGCGCTCATGGTCTCTGCCAGCTGCTCGAGCAGTCGATCGTGAAGATTGCGCTGATGAGTTTCCTATTGTATACAAACCCATGAGGTTTGTATCTGAAGTGCCTTGCTTATGAAAGCCTCCGACTCGTGCAAAATACAGGTAATAGATATTTGATTGCATTGTAAAGAACGCTATGACAGCTGCCAGGCTATTGATAATCCACCAGGGCGCCCTTGGCGATGTAGTCTTAACCTTTGCGTCCATTATCGTGCTTCGCAAACAATTGGGCCGCATCGATATCTTCTGCCAGGGTCAGATCGGCAAACTGGCTGCCAAGCTGGGGCTGATTGATACAGCGTATCCGCTGGAGGCTGCCCTTTTTGCCACCCTTTTTTCTGGTCGAGCCGATGCCATAATCAAAGATGTCATCCGCAGCTATACAAAGATTGTTGTTTTTTCATTCTCGGTCGAACTCGAAAACGCTATTAATGAGATCACCGATAGCCCGTGCGTTCGAATCCCGCCGCGGCCGCCGATCCGGGACAGGATCCACGTGGCCGAATATCTGCTTCAAAACCTTATTAATGGCGGACTGATCAAAACGGCTGAGGCACATGAAGCGCTGTCTTTCCGACAGCGGAAACAGATCCCCGCAGTGGATCAATCGATCGAAAATTCAAAAATCATCATTCACCCGGGCTCCGGCAGCGTTCGCAAACGCTGGCCTCTGGACCGTTTTTTGAAATTGGCGGAGGTGCTCGGAAGGAGGGGATTAAGGCCGCAGTTTGTGTGCGGCCCGGCGGAGTGGGATCTGCAGGCCGAAATAAAAAACCAGAACCGACAGGTAAACCATTTCAGTCAACTGACGGATCTGGCGGATTGGATGAAAACCGCAGGCGGGTATATCGGCAATGATTCCGGCATTAGCCACCTGGCAGCGTTTTTAGGATTGCCCTGTGTGGTCATTTTCGGCCCGACCGATCCGCAGCGCTGGACACCGCCGGGGCCCCGGGTTGAAGTTGTAAGGCCCGAGTTGGAATGTAGCCCTTGCTTTGAAATTGAACCGCATAACTGCGACAAGCCAGTATGTGTTACAGACGCATCCCTGGAATCGGTCCTTGAAGCATTTGATGGCGTGTATCCGATCTAACGATTCCAAGTGTGCCATCGGGTCGTAAGCGCAGATATACGAATTGACCCGTCACATCGCAGTGTGCTAAGGGCCTTTGCCGATTCTGTATTTAGGAAAAAGGAATGAATCTCTACTCTAAGTTAGCTGCATTGGACCAAATTTATGATGTCTATGATCGTTTTCTCACCGGGCAGGATCTGGCCTGTAAAAAAGGCTGCGCCCACTGCTGCACCACCCGTGTGACCCTGACAACGATTGAGGGATATCCAATCATCAATCAGTTGCTGTCGGAAAAAGATACGGATTGGAAGGGTATCATTCGCCGGGCGTCCGAAATAGCGTATTTTCGGCCCCAAATCACCATCAACCAGCTGGCCCATATGTGTGCCGAAGGCATCGAGCCACTGGACGAAAAACAGCCCGAACGACATACGTGCCCTTTTTTACGCCATGACCAATGTCCCCTTTACCGTGTCCGCCCGTTTGGCTGTCGCTGTCTGGTATCGCGCCACGATTGCGGCAAGCATGGCTATGCTGACATCGATGAATTCGTGCTTTCGGTCAACACCGTTCTGCTGCAGACCATCGAATACCTGGATGCCGACGGCTGCAGCGGCAATATGCTGGATGTCCTTAGGGTCATGGCCGGGCAGGAAAACCGGCAGGCTTATAAAGAAGGCAAATTGGATTGCGCGTCGACAGCGTTGATTAAAAATCAGCCGTTGAAGATCCTGATGATCCCCCCGGAGCACCACAAGCGCATGGAGCCCATCTTACAGTCCCTGCGCGACATTCGTATCTGATTATTCTAACCGCAGACACACGCAGACAGCGCAGCCATATTTTTTTTGGAGCCGGCCTAACGAAGTAAAAACGGCAAGCCCTTCGTATACAATTACCTTCAACTTTAATGCGCTGTAGTCGAACGTTGATAAAAATAAAATCACTCTAAACCTTTACCTGGAAGAAAGACTCATCGAACTCGGGCCGGTCCTTGTACCGGCTGTAAAGAAAGCCCGGCAGTTGCTCAATACTTTCAAACAGCCCCGGATCGGCATCGATGCCGGCTTTATGAAGCGCCTTCAGCATGGCCTGCGGTGATGGCGGGCACCCCTTGACGGCAATCATCTCCTGGATATCCGCATTGTCCTTATGGGCCTGGTAAATGCATTTGCCCAGCAAAATGGTCTTTTTCATCCCGGGGCTCGGCCGCATGGATTTGCCGGTTAAAATCTCGACATCCTCCCAGGCTTTACCTTTCCAAGCAGCGCCGATGGCCGCCAGCATGACAGCGTTTACTCCGGAGCAGTAAGTGCACATCGAAAGATCGTATTTGCGGTAATAGATGCCTTTGAGTCCCTGTTTGGCCATCGGCAGGGGCAGGGTGGCGTCTTGTGAATCTGTATATCGAAAATCGTATTCGTGAAACCTGGCAAGGCCCTCGATGCCCTGCCCTCGGATGTCGATATCGGAAAGATCAACGGGCCGGCAGCGATTGTGGGCGGCATGCATCAGGTGCGGGACCTGCTGCGGTTCATAGCCAAGCAGTTTGGCCCCGACGAGATCGGCGGCCAGCACATCGGATGAGGCCACCAGCAGGTTGCTGCGGTGCATGCGACCGTCCGGACCGGGTCCGCGCTCGCAGGTATAGATCCCATCCTGCAAGGTCAGCATGGGCGGCATTTTATCAGCCAGCCTGGCCACCCGGAAGTTCAGGTCCTTGCCCGGTGTCATCGTATGGCACCTTTTGCGCGAGGGGATGTCGATGGTGCCCTTCAGGTTTTTAATACCCAGGCTCACCACGGTCTGATTGTGGGCTTTCATCACCGGTATATCGACAACAAATTCGCTGTTTAAAATATCCCTGTTGAAGTTCAGCTCAACCCCATCGCCCAGGTCTATTTTTTCAAAGGGCCTTTCAAAAATATTTATACATTTGATGCCGTACTTTTGTTTCAAAACCCCGTATCCGAGGGTTTCAAAGGCATGAGCCGGGGTGGCGGTATCTTTGGGGCGCATCGTGACCGTGCC
>JASFGH010000087.1:0-10458 GCA_050123865.1 Desulfobacterales bacterium
TTGTGCCAACGAATAAATAAATTATATCCATAATAATTGTATTCTTTGACTAAATTCACGATAAATTTTATCATGTGCTTTTCCGTGCCGATAAACTTTATACCTGACAAATAAGTTCCAATAGATGTCTTTTTTGAATAAGCTAATCTACCTTTTATTTTAAAGAGATTCTTCTTCCTATCAATAGCTGCTAAGGCAATTAAACTTGATTCAATAGCATCCGCAGTTTGAAGTAGTATCCCGCCCTTGCTAATGTCCATCGCGATGCCCAAGCCTTGAGAAATCATTTTGCCGCTGTCAGTAAGTGAGAAGTAGGAAATCAGATTTTGTGTCTTAATCCTCTGATATTTTCTTTTCTCAACCGTATTGGGCTTGAAGACTTTAAAGATTTCGCCACAATGTGAGCACCTGACTTTTGATCCGGTGGGTTCTATAAGCCGGTCGTCTAATCGGAATCGGGAGTCACATGATTTACAAGGTATTATCATCGGTAACAATCTAGAGTCGCAATGAAAGTGGAATATTACAATATACTGAATTTTTGTTACATTAGTTATCGGAATTTTATAAAGAATCTTTAATTTTAACAATGTCTTCCTTTTATCGAGCTTGCTTAGAAACGATGCATAATACCCATATTTCACATAGTCCAACCATTCTTATCATTCGATCTTTAAAATTATCGAATCTGCATCACCGGGTATTTGAATGATGTTGAAGGTCATATTGAAGGCCCTGGACCGTGCATCAGAAGCACGTGACGAGGACAATAATTTTGTTAACAGCTTAACGCATCGAAGGCGGAAGGCCCGATAAACACATACATATTAAATGTTCACACGAATCACCCCTTATATGCTACCATAAAAAAAGGGCCTACAAGCATATATGCTCGTAAACCCTTGTTAATGCTGGTAGGCGGTACTGGATTTGAACCAGTGACTTCTACCGTGTGAAGGTAGCACTCTCCCACTGAGTTAACCGCCCATATTTGAATGAAAATTAATGAGAAGTTGTGATTATCGTTAATGAAAACGGGTAAAAATATCAGCAGCTAAGCCAAATTGCCGATCAGGTCTAGTGGGTGAAAACCATTTTTTCTCATTAATTTTCACCCTGCGGGCGAGCCGGAGGCTTCCATCTGCTGCGTTACCTGCCCGCCAGCGCGAGCCGCTCAGGCGAGGCGGGCGGGTTAAGGTCGAGGCATAGTTCACTGTAGCCTCGCCCTTAAGTGCCTTGCATATGAAAGCCTCCGACTCGTGCAAAATCCAAGTCATTTATTCAATAAGAAATTGTTGGTATCCAAGTCAAGGGATTTTTGAAGCATCCCCAATCACTATGATTCAGACGGCGGCGGTTCTTTAGATGCTGAATCCGTCTCATCAGACCTTTCAGACAGGGGCTGGCTTTGTCCCTGATCTTCATCACCATCCACAATCTCCGGCTCAATGCCTTCAGCCGCATCATCCATTTCCTCTAATAGAGAACTGCCGAATTCTTCGATTTCTTTTGGTGTCGGCAGGTCCTTGAGGTTTTTGAGCCCGAACACCTCCAAAAACCGTTTGGTGGTGGCATAGATCAACGGACGGCCGGGAATTTCTTTGCGGCCCAGCACCCGGATAAATTTCCGCTCCAACAGCACCCGCAAAACACCACCGCAATCCACACCCCGCAGGTGCTCGATGTCGGCGCGGATGACCGGTTGCTTGTAAGCGATGATGGCCAATGTTTCCAAAGCGGCTTTGCTCAACCGCTGCGGTTTGGGCTGCAGCAGGCGTTTGATATATTCCATGTATTCAGGGCGCGTGCGGATTTGATATCCACCGGCAACCGGGTTCAGGTAAAAGCCGCCCTGACGCGTTTCGTAATCCGTCATCAGGTCATCGAGCGCTTCCCGCAGTGCTTTGGTTTCGCTACCGCTGATGATCTGTTTTAAGCGCTCAATCGTTAATGGCTCATCAGCGACAAACAGCAAACTTTCGACAATATTTTTTAGATCATCCATCAGACATAAAAAAGGCGCATAACGCCGGTTTGTGCATGCTGAGCAATGCGAATCAATGCCAATTTGACCATTTCCAAAACAGCCAGAAAAGTGACGATGACTTCAGCTTTGTCCGGCTGTTCTGAAAATAATTGATCAAAGGTTACCGAACCCTTGGCCTCCAGTATATCGGCAATCTGCGTAATTCTTTCTCTAACAGATATTTTGTCGGGCGTAAATTCCAACTGCACATCATCGGGGATTTTTGCCAGAATTTTTTGAAAAGCGTCGATAAGCTCAAAAAGACCGACTTGCACATAGGGTTCATCCTGTTCATCTAAAAATTCCCGACGATCACTGCTGCGGACGAATGTGGCTTCACCCAGAATATGTCTTTCCGACAGTTGCTCGGCGGCGGATTTCATCTGAAGGTATTCAATCAGCGGTTTGATGATCTCCTGGCGTGGATCATCCTCTTCTTCTTCATCAGCCGCTGCCGGCAGCAACATGCGCGATTTGATCTGGGTTAAGGTGGAGGCCATGACAATAAATTCTCCGGCGAAATCAACGTTCATAATTTTGATCCACTCCAAGTATTGCAGGTATTGATCGGTGACCATGGCGATAGGAATGTCGTAGATGTCCAGTTCATTTTTTTTAATCAAATGAACCAGAAGATCCATCGGTCCCTCAAAAATGTTATCCAGCTGAACTTTGTAGACTTCCTCTTGCATTTCAGCGTTCCCGTTTTTTTACCCATTTATTTTAATAGCCGCCCTGACGGATTCCATAGTTCTGCGGGCCGTTTTTCTGGCGCGGCTGCACCCCTCTGCCATAATCTCATCCACCTGTTGCGGGTGTGCTTCATAATAGGCACGTTTTTCACGGATGGGCTCCAGGGCCTTGCTCAAGTTAAGCGCCATTTTCTTTTTACATTCCACACATCCAATTTGCGCCGCGCGGCAGTCTCTGTCGATCTGCTGCACATCGGCGGCTGGCGTGTACAATTTATGAAAATCAAAAACATTGCATACGTCTGGATTGCCCGGATCGCTGCGCCGGGCGCGCTGAGGATCAGTGATCATCCGGGAAACTCTGGCACTGATTTGGTCGGGCGGATCGGACAAAAAAATGGCGTTGTCATAGCTTTTGCTCATTTTGCGTCGATCAATGCCCAGAATTTTCGGCGTTTCGGTTAGTATGACTTTGGGCTCCGGAAAGACATTGCCGTAAAAATAGTTAAACCGTCTGGCAATTTCACGGGTAATTTCAACATGGGGTGCCTGGTCGACACCCACCGGCACACCGTAGGGTTTGTACATGATAATATCCGCAGCCTGCAAAATTGGATATCCCAGAAAACCAAAAGTAGACAGATCCTTGTTGCTGATTTGGTTGATCTGTTCCTTATAGGTTGGATTGCGCTCCAGCCAGGGCACTGGGGTGATCATCCCCAGTATCAGAAACAGTTCCGCATGCTCTTTTATTTCAGATTGCACAAAAAGCGTGCTCTTTTCCGGTGTTAAACCGGCGCTCAGCCAGTCGATCATAATTTCTTTGCGATACTGCTTGATTAAGGCCGTATCCTCATAGTCGCTCGTTAAAGCATGCCAATCGGCGATAAAGTAAAAACATTCGTATTCGTCCTGCAACTTGACCCAGTTGGCCAGGGCGCCCAGTAAATTACCCAGGTGCAGAGGGCCGGTCGGGCGCATACCACTCAAAATGCGTTTCTTTTTAGCCATGTATTATCCTTAACCTGAAACTGAATATTTTCTGCCATATAAAATAAAACGCCTTACTTGTGAAAACACCTCCCTAAGTCCCCAGTAAAAAGTCCAACAACGGGCCTAATAAAAACGACATCAGCCGGCCCAGTGGCCCGGTGATCAGCAGTACAAATATGATAATCATGCCAAAGCGCTCCAGTCGCGCGTAAGGTCCTCTTAACGTTGCAGGCAGGAGCATGGCGACAATGCGGCTACCGTCCAGCGGCGGTATGGGAATCAGGTTAAACAGGGCCAGTACACAATTTATGATCACACTGTATGTCAGGAGCTGCAAAAAAATGACTGCCGGTAACGCCAGCTGTGTCTGGGCCCAGAATGCCTCTGCCGTTGAGATCATCTGAAAGAGCACTGCAGAGATAACCGCCAGGATCATATTCGTAACTACGCCGGCGGCTGCAACCCATATCGTGCCCTTGCGAACATTGCGCAAATTGGCGAACGTAACCGGCACGGGTTTGGCATAGCCAAAGATGACAGGCGAGCCGCTCAGCTTTAAGGCCACCGGCAAAAGAAATGATCCGAATACATCGAGGTGTTTTATCGGATTTAACGTCAAACGACCAGCCAGGCGGGCGGTCGGATCACCCAATCTATCGGCCACATATCCGTGCGCCAATTCGTGCAATACAACCGCAACGATCAATGGCAAAATCATCAGGAAAAATTGAACAACGCCAATATTACGGAACATAATTTCTGGCAAAATCCAGTTCGTCTTTTTTTGTTTTGAGCCCGCCGTTTAGTTTGGCATCCAGCGTCGCCTGAAATATTTCCCGGTAAATGGGCCCGGGCTGCACCCCGATGTTTATCAAATCCTTTCCTCTTATCGAAACCCCAACCTTCCGCAGACCGGTAAAATAATGGGAAATGGCTTTTTTGACTTTATTTTTCCGGGTGATCGCCATCATGTACAATATCAACTCGGTTCGAAATTCGGAAAGCCGGCGATAAAGAGCGCTATTGGGCAACGGCAGATTTCGCGCCAACTCCAACACCGCTTTTTCAGCCGCAAATCGTTCTTCGCAGAACATTTTGCGATAGTGCGGTGCCAGCTCAAAACGATCGCAAATTTGTTATTATCGCTGCGGGTCGATTTAATGTATCAGCACAAAAAAATAAACGACCCACTTCATATAGGATTCATCCAAAAAAAGCAAATCATGCCAGGCCAGCGCCTGTTTGGCTGAATTTAGTACGGATTTCAAATGATTGTCGACCTCAATCGATGGGTGAATAAATTTGAGCAAATCAAGTTCATTGAGCCGGATAATTGCCGGCACCGGGTTGTCTTCCTGCAGGATCTGCTTCAGCTCGGTAAGTACCCGACGACCACTGAGGCCCCTAAAAAAGTCCATGTTGACTGCATTTTCAATAAGTCGATAAGTTAATTTGCCGATGGTAAACCCAAAGCGTTGCTCAAATCGAATGGCCCGAAATACCCGGGTGGGATCTTCCACGAAACTCAGGTTGTGCAAAACCCGAATGATTTTTTCTTTCAAATCTTTACGCGCAGAGAAAAAATCGATCAGGGTGCCAAATTTTTCGCTATTTAACTGAATCGCCAGGGTGTTGATGGTAAAGTCTCGCCGGAAAAGATCCAGCTTTATGGAGCTCATCTCAACAATCGGCAGTGCGGCCGGAAACTTATAGTACTCCAATCTGGCAGATGCGACATCAATTTTAAATCCATCCGCAAAAATGATCACAGCAGTGCCAAACTTTTCATAGGTATGGATACGTGCCTTTTGCAATTTGGCGTAAGTTTTTGCAAAGGCAATTCCGTCTCCTTCAATGACAATATCAATATCTTCATCAGAGCGGTAAAGAAAAAGATCACGCACAAATCCGCCCACCACAAAAGCGCCATATCCACATTCATCAGCCACTTCGCCGATTGTTTTGAGGATATTTAATAAGCGCTTTGCCAGTCTTTCCTTCATGAATTTAACGACATTGCGGGTTTGGGCATGGGTGGGTTCCCGCAATGGATCGGGCACACCGCTGGCATCTTTTTTTGACTGGCGAACCAGGATGTTCAACAGGTCGGTTCGGGTGATGACACCGGCAATTGCGGCGTTATCGATCACCGGCAAAACACGCTGCTTGTTTTCAATGATTTTTTCCTGCACTTCGTTCAGGTCGGCTTCGGGCTCAACGGTCGCAAATTCGGTTGTCATGTATTCTTTTACCTGAACCGCTTCCAGCTTATGGTATAGAACCTTTTCGATCACCTGCCGTGTGATATAGCCACACAGCTTTTCGTGGCCATGACTGTTTTCAGTCACCAGAAGGGCGTTGATATTATAGCGGGTCAATAAATCATTGGCATCCTTGCACGACACATCGTTTGCAACGGTGATGGCCGGTGATGACATCAGGTTTTTGGCCTGACGCTGGGCTTGAACCTTGCTGTACAGAATCTCGACAAGTTTGTTTTCAACCTGTGCCAGGGTATCGCCCTTAATGGATGCAGAGGCGGCATACGCGTGACCACCACCACCTAAAGGAGTTATAATGGTGCCCACATCAACATCATTGATTCGACTGCGGGCAACGACATAAATTTTATCTTCCATCCGCCCGATCGCAATGAGGGCGTCCAGATTTTCCATCTTGACCATTTTTTGAACCAAAAACGCGAAATCCGGCATGTACTTTTCGGTGGTTACCGTCGTGACGACCACATTGACGCCATTGACATTATAGCGCGTCGCGGATTGAATCATGTCATTTAATAAACTGACCTGCTCGGGGCTTAACTCTCTGGCAATTAGATCTGAAACCACATTTAGATTTGCCCCTTTAGACAGCAAAAATGCGGCAGCTTTAAAATCCTGTTCTGTTGTGGACGGGAACGTAAATGAGCCGGTATCCTCATAAATTCCCAGACACATAATGGTGGCTTCATCTGCACTGATGTCGATGCCCTTTTCAGCGATAATCTCGGTCAACAATGTCACGTTGGCCCCGCTCAAGCGAGAAACCTCGATAGTGCCCTTAATATCCTTGCCCGTAGCTGGATGGTGATCGTAGATGTGAATATCCATGTCTTTGCGCTTTAAGAGCTTGGCCAGCTTTCCGATGCGCTTTGGCTGGCGGGTATCGACCAGCACCAGCCGGGTGACCTTGCCAAAGTCGATTTGACCGATGTCAGCCATGTTAAACAGATAGGCCATCGAATCGATAAAAAAATTTCTCAGGTTTTTTTCTTGAGAGCCCGGAAATACCACCAGCGCGTCCGGGTAGAGCTTCTGTGCCGCCAGCATGGAAGCCAGGGCATCAAAATCAGCATTCACATGGGTGGTAATGATGGTTAGGCCATCCATCGTTTTATGTTGGTCTTTCGAGGCCATCTGTTCCGTATGAGATTTAGATTTTTGTGTTTAGTTTAAGTTATTGAAAATAAATTAAATCTCTATTTCTAAGACCGTATCACAATTGCGCTCTGATTGCCAATGAGATTTGGCCCCGGATCCGCGGATTTATTGACAACTATTTGAAATCGTTTTAATATTAACAATAATCACCTGTATTTGCATGCCAAAGGATGCGCTGCGCTGCAGCTTGTCCGGGCGCCACATGCTCTAATGCCGAGTTGAACGATCATCGCGGATAATAAAAATCTTAAGTTTCTGCCATGATACGCCGATAACCATTCTGCAACTCAGTTTGCTCGACGTCTGTCTACAACTTACACTTTCTGCCGATTTGGCGGACTGAGCATGGGTTATCTCTGGTATCGTTAAAATCTTGTACCAATTTGTTGGTCCTGAGTTGTCATATGTGATAATCTATAAGATGTAACCACTGGTTTCTGGAGCTTAAAAAGCCATTTTGGGCTCGGATTGCTCTAAAGATATGGAGGCTTGATCATGCCAGTTTATCAATGGGTAGGTACAACTAAAAAGAATGAAACCCGCAAAGGTGTAATGGAAGCGGCCAATGAAGCCATTGTGCGATCCAATCTGGTTCGACTTCGCATAACGCCGACCAAAATAAAAAAGAAACCCAAAGATTTGTTCGAAAATGTGTCCTGGTTGCAACCCAGGGTCAAGGAAAAGGATATCATTCTTTTTGCCCGGCAATTCTCAACGATGATCGATGCGGGGCTTCCCATTATCCAGTGCCTGGAAATACTTCATACCCAGCAAAATAATAAGACCTTCAAGCGAATGATCAAAGAAATCAAAGAGAAGGTTGAAAGCGGTGCCACTCTGGCCGAGGCACTCAAGCAATTTCCCAAACATTTTGATGATCTATTTGTTAATATGATATCAGCCGGTGAAGCCGGTGGAATCCTGGATGCGATCTTAAGGCGTTTGGCCGCTTACATGGAAAAGGCCGCCAAACTCAAATCCCAGGTTAAAGGCGCAATGACCTACCCCATCGTGACCCTGATCATTGCCGTAATCGTTTTAGCGGTTATTTTGGTATTTGTCATTCCGGTTTTTGAAGAAATGTTTGCCGATTTTGGTGGTGAATTACCCTTGCCCACCCAAATTGTGGTCAAGGCCAGCGAGATCGTCAAGAGTAAGATTCTCTATATCATCATCGCACTCATCATTTTCGGGATTGCCTTCAAGAAAGCGTATGCTACTCAGAAAGGGCAGGATATCGTTGATGACCTTGTCCTTAGAATTCCGGTCTTTGGCGAACTGCTGCGTAAGGTGGCCGTCGCTAAATTTACCCGAACCATGGGGACCATGCTTGCCAGTGGAGTGGCTATCCTGGAAGCCTTAGATATTGTTGCCAAGACATCCGGCAACCGGACGATTGAAAAGGCCATATATGATGTCCGCTCAGGTATCGCTGAAGGTCGGACAATGGCCGATCCCCTGCAGGAAAGTGGTGTTTTTCCGGCGATGGTGTGCCAGATGATCGGGGTGGGTGAGTCCACCGGCGCGCTGGACTCCATGCTGGAGAAAATCGCCGACTTTTATGATGAAGAAGTTGACCAGGCCGTTGAAAATTTGACCGCATTGATTGAGCCGTTTATGCTCGTATTCTTGGGAGTGACAATCGGCGGACTGGTGGTGGCCATGTATCTGCCGATATTTAAGATGGCCGGTGCCATTTCGCATTAATTTCGATGGCCCATCCAAATCGATAAGCCGGACATCTCTCTTTTTGATAGCGCCTGTATGGCGAAAACCCCTCTTACATGTTATGGCTCGGTGAAGCGCGCCTTGGCCTCAATATGGCCCGTTTCTGGGGACCTAAAAGCCTCAAACGCCTTTCAAGGCACCCGTTTGATGAATCATGCCTGAAATAGACGATAAAACTAAAATTAAGTGGCTGATATCCATACGAATCCTGTTTTCTTTCCTATTGTTAGGTTCCGCCGTCATACAGCAGATGGGGGAAACCGCCGCTCCCATGGACTGGTCACAAGCGGTTCTTTATGGTCTTATCGCGGCTATATTTCTTTTTTCCGTCATATACAGCGCATTTATCAAACGCATTAAAAACATCATTCTTTTCGCATTCATTCAAACCGGTATTGATACGTTTTTTGTAACGCTCATTGTTTTTTTGACCGGTGGTTTTGTCAGTATATTCTCGTTTCTGTATCTAGTCGTCATTATTTATTCAAGTATGTTGCTTCCGATGTGGGGCGCGATGGTCATCGCAGCGCTGTGCAGCCTGCAGTTTGGCGCCCTGGTCGAACTGGAATATTTCGGTTTACTGAGTCCGATCGGCACCAATGGTAATTTACTGGCGAACGCTTTTGAGTGGAGCCAGATATTTTTCAAATTGATTATAACGATGACGGCCTGTTTTGCGGTGGCATTTTTGAGCAGTTTGCTTTCCGAACAGACGCGCAAAACCAAAGAAGAACTACGCACCATGGAAGGCCATGTCAAGCGGGTTGAGAAAATGGCCGCCATTGGAGAGATGGCTGCTGGTTTGGCACACGAAATCAAAAATCCACTGGCAGCCTTGACAGGATCCATCCAGCTGCTGAAAGAAGATATGCTTTATGATTCTGATCAAGCGCGATTGATGCAAATCATTTTGCGGGAAGCCGATCGTTTGAGTGCCCTGGCCAATAGTTTTCTCTTTTATGCCCGCCCGCCCGCGGGAAAGGTTGAACCGATTGACCTCAGCCGGGAATTAATTGAAATTGTTGAACTATTTGAAATCGACGGTTCCAATAACAGACGCGTCACCACAACCCAAAAGATTTCTTCTGATGTCTGGATTACCATGGATCCCGGTCATCTTCATCAAATTCTGTGGAATCTGTTGCTGAATGCAGCTGAAGCCATAGATGGTGACGGCAACATTGGAATTGAAATGTTTCCCGTTAAAAATAAGTATGCTTGCGTAAAAATTTGCGACAATGGATGCGGCATATCCTCTGAAACCTTAAAGACGATTTTTGACCCATTTTTCACCACCAAACCAAATGGAACCGGTTTAGGCTTATCTATTGTCCACCGAATTCTCGAGGCCAATGATGCCTGGCTAAACGTCGAAAGTCAGCTCAATAAAGGCACCACCATTACCTTACACTTCAAACAGATTGCCCCTCCGGGTTAGAGCGTTTGGCATTTTAGCGTTCCGATACATGTCGTTTTTTGAGTCTTTTTGGAGTTATGAATAACGTCTAAGATAGCTGGGTCCAAACGCTCTGATATGATTGACACTTGTCAATAGAAAAAAGATAGTCCGCCTTCCTTT
>JASFGH010000088.1:0-10440 GCA_050123865.1 Desulfobacterales bacterium
ATATAGTATTATCAGTATATTATAAAACTTATCAGCAATTAATCGAGCCAAAGTTGACACGGAACTGATTTATTATCAAGTTTTTTTTTGAATTGTCAACCTATTTTGAAATGATTTGCTTCATTTTTCTATTTTTTCCTTGACAGGTTTTATTTCATTGTCATAAGTACTGTCAAAATTACAGGATTGTCTCAAACCCTTTGGGCAAATCCTTGTATTTTTATAAGTAATTGAAATTTAAATAAATAATTACATAACGCATCATCAATAGAGGGAGATTTTATGTTTGGAAAGGTCAAACCCCTGTGGGGGGAAAAGCCGTCGCTCAAGTCAAATTATGATGCGGTTATTATCGGGGGTGGCCTGCACGGGCTGGCCGCAGCCTATTTTTTGGCACGGGATCACAACATGCGCAATGTGGCCGTAATTGAAAAACGCTACATTGGTTTTGGCGGATCGGGGCGCAATACCGCTATCGTGCGGGCCAACCAGCGCACCCAGGAAAACGTTCCCCTTTACAAGGAAGCCCTCGAACTGTGGCCCATCCTTACCAAAGAGCTCGATTACAATTTGATGTTTTACAACTGCGGCAACCTGAACCTGATGCACAGTGAGGCAGCCATGAATGCGGCGCGCATGAATGTGGCCACCGCGCAGTTTCTCGGAGTGGAAAGCCATTTGATCGATGCCAAACAGTGCAAGGATCTGGTTCCGGCCCTCAATATCTCGGAGGATATCACCTATCCTATTTTAGGCGCCATGTTTCATCCACCTGGTGGTATTCTTCGTCACGATGCCATCGTCTGGGGGCTGGCGAAAGGGGCTGCCAAACATGGTGCACACCTTCACCAGCAAACTGAGGTGACCGGCATCGGTGTGGAAAACAATAAAATCGTTTCGGTTGAAACCAGCAAAGGTAAAATCAAAACCCCGCGGGTGTTGAATGCGGCCGGCGGATACTCGGCTGCCCTGTCCTATCAAATGCTGGGCATAAAATTGCCGATCAGTGTGCTGACCATTCAGGCCATGGTGACCCAGCCGTTGAAACCGATCTTAAACCATGTGGTCTCCTCTGGCGCCTATCATGCCTATGCGAACCAGACCCTTAAAGGTGAAATCGCCACCGGTGCCCACATGGATGCCTGGCCTAATTACACGACCCAGACGACCGCCTATTACATCAAGCATCAGGCCGAAGCACTTTCTGAGATGCTGCCCTGCTTAAGAGGGGTTAAATTCATGCGCCACTGGGCCGGCCTGGCGGACATGACACCAGATATGGCACCCATCATGGATGGCAACGACCCCATTGAAGGCTATTACATGGATTGTGGCTGGGGATATTTCGGCTTCAAATCCTGCGCCGCCACCGGCAAATATATGGCTCAATTTATGGCTCGCGGGGAGTGTCCCGCAATGCTTAAACCCTTCAACCTGAGTCGTTTTGAACAGCACCGGCTGATGGGAGAGACGGCCGCTGTCGTAAATTACAGTCCTGATAATTAGCGTTCTATTTCATTTTTTTATTATCAGTATCAAAATTCTAATGTTCAAAACGCTTTTGTGTAATTTTGGCCTCAGTGTCAATTACAGAAAAATTAATTGGTGTTTAGAATTTTGGTCATTTGATATTCGGATTTCGGATTTTGTCTTTCGAAATCGTCACCACAAAAAGATTTGGAGGAAATAAACCTCATGGCAATGACCCTCACCTGTCCCGTATGCGGCAAACGCAACGGTTATGAGTTCCGCTACGGTGGAGAAGAAAAAGGGCCCCGGCCGGATGAAGCCGATCTTTCGCCCCGGGCATGGTGCGAGTATGTGCACATGAATCGGTGTGTGGCCGGTGTCCAGGAAGAATGGTGGTGCCACAAAGATGGCTGTGGCGTTTGGTTTAAGACGCATCGCGACACGACAACCAATCTTGAGGTGGATAAACCGGAGGCGCAATCATGAAAAGGCTTGAAAAATTGCCCACCCTGCGAATTCATCCTGCAAAGCGCCTGATTTTTAAATATAAGAACAAAAAGTGCAACGGGCTGGGCGGAGATACGGTTGCCACCGCACTTTATGCCAACGGTATTCGCATTTTCGGGCGCAGCTTGAAATATCATCGTCCCCGCGGTCTTTACAGCCTGGATGGCGAAAGCAGCAATACCTGTATGCAGGTCGACGGCATTCCCAATGTTTGTGCCGAGACCACGTTGCTGGCAGACGGTATGCAGGTTAAAGCGCAAAATGTGGCGGGTTCGCCGGAAAGGGATCTGAAGGGGTTCATGGATAAACTGGACTGGGCGATGCCGGCCGGTTTCTATTACCGTTCGATGCACAAGCCGGCCCGCATCTGGCCGATTGCGCTCAAACAGGTGCGCAAGGCTGCCGGTCTGGGGAAAATTTCCCCCAAATTTAAAATGCCCGGCACATACGATGAAATTTATCCCAAAGCCGATGTCTGTGTGATCGGCGGAGGGCCGGCGGGCATGCAGGCCGCCCTGGCCGCTGCTGAAAATGGTCTGCGGGTTCTTCTCCTGGAAACCCGCCCGTGGCTGGGGGGTTTTTTTGACTACCGCACGGCGCAAAATTCTGTCGGTGAATCGCTGACGCAAACAGCCCGACAGATGGCGCGACAGCTTGAGCAAAAAACAAATGTCCGCGTACTCAAGCAAGCCGCCGCGGTTGGCGTTTATAATGATAATCTGGTGACCGCATTTCAGAAAGGGCAGGGCAGCGATTATTTTGATGAGCGCTATATCGAAATCCGGGCCACCAGTGTTGTTGTGGCCACCGGTTGCATTGAGCGTCCGCTGCTTTTTGAAAACAACGAGCGCCCCGGCGTTATGCAGATCGGCTGCGCCCATCGTCTGGCGCACACCTATGGCCTGCTTGCCGGCAAACAGGCGGTTTTCAGTGTCGGGCATGACCTGGGATTGGAGGCCGCGCTGGATCTGTTTGATCTGGGTCTTGAGGTCACTGGTGTGGCCGACATCCGCGAGGACGGACAGGATCCCACCCTGCTCGAAGGACTCCAGCAGCGCAATATTCCCTTTTTGAGGGGATGGGTTGCCACCCGCGCCCATGGCACCAACATGCTCAACAAAGTAACGCTGGCCACGCTGACAGGAACCCTCGAAAAAGAGTTTGCCTGTGACCTTCTGGTGGCCTCGGCCGGGATGACCCCGCTGACCGGTCCGCTCTCCCTGGCCCAGGCCAAGCTGGCCTATGAGCCCTACACCGGTTTTTTCATGCCCCGAAATCTGCCCGCCAACGTTCAGGTCGCCGGTCGGATGCTGGGGCTGAATCATCCCACCGCCATTGAGGCTTCCGGCCAGCTGGCCGGCATCTTAGCGGCTGCCGATTGCGGGGCATCCGTTGACAGCCGACTGAAAGAAGCCCGCGAAAATCTGAATCAATTGCCGGGTCCGGACCAGGGCTGTAAACTGGTGACTGCCCCCGTTCAGGGCCGCAAAACCTTTATCTGCTTTGATGAAGATACGACAGTTAAAAATGTGAAACAGGCCCTGGCAATGGGTTTTGACGCCACCGAACTGATTAAGCGATTTACGGCCGCCGGCACCGGTCCGGGGCAGGGCGGCATCCCCGGGCACAATCTTCCGCTACTTGTGGCCCAGTACCATGGCGATATTACTGCGACGGCCATGCCGACCACCGTCCGCGTGCCGCTGGTGCCCACCTATATTGCCACTTATGCCGGCACCAATCATGATATGTGCAAACGCACGCCGGTTCACGAATCCCAGAAAGCCGCCGGTGGTGTCATCCGGCGAATTGGCGTCTGGAAGCGGGCGCGCTATTTTTCCAAGGATTTGAGCTGCCGTAAGGAAATCGAAAATGTCCGCACGAATGTCGGCATGCTGGATGCGTCTACGCTGGGCAAATTCAGAATCTGGGGGCCTGATGCGTTAAAGGCCTTGCAGCGGGTTTACGTCAGCGACATGTCCAATATTGCCAACGGTAAAGTTAAATATTCGGCCATGGGCAACGAAGACGCCTGTATTATCGATGACGGCGTGGTCGTCAAAAGGGGTGAAAACGATTATTATTTTACGACCTCAACCGCCCGGGCCGGCGCTACGGTGGAATGGATCCGCTATCACACTCGCTATGACAGTTGGCAGTTTCACATGGTCAATCTGACCGATGCCTTTGGCGTAATCAACATTGCGGGACCCAACGCGCGCAAAGTGCTCGAGAAAGTCACCGATGCCGATGTCTCCGATGCGGCCTTTCCGTATGCGGGGTATCGTGAATTTTTGATCAACGATGCCATTCCGGTCCGGTCGATGCGCCTGGGGTTTGTGGGTGAGCTTTCCTTTGAGCTGCATGTTCCCGCATCCTATATGCAATGCCTGTGGGACGTGATCAGCAAAGCCGGCAAGAAATTCGGCATTCGCAATTTCGGGCTGGAAGCCCAGAATGTGTTGCGCATGGAAAAAGCCCACTTGATCATCGGTTCCGAATCCGAGCAGCGCACCACACTCCACGATGTCGGCCTCGGTTTTCTGTGGGATCGCAACAAATCCGAGGCCAAAACGGTCGGGGCCGTGGCGTTGAGGCAGACCGAAAACCAGGAGGGGCACTTCAAGCTGGTGGGATTTAAGATGGAAGACCCCGCTCGGCCCCCGAAGGATGGATCCATCATTGTGGACAACCGCATCAGGGGTTATGTGTGTATTGCGCGCCATAGTTTTACGTTGAAGGAACCCGTCGGGCTGGCGCTGGTGGAGGCGCACCTGGCCGAGGAAGGCACGCGCCTGCAAATCTATGAAGATGAATGCAACGGTGAGCACATTTACGCAACGGTGGTGCCCACCCCCTTTTACGACCCTGAAGGCAAGCGCTTAAAGATGTGAGGCAAAAATGGCTGTTGAAATAAAGCGACGATCTCCAATAACTTTTCCGGGAAAACCTCTTAAAACCGAGCATCGCGATTATTGGACCGTGGTGTTGGAATACGAAGCCCAGAGCGACGGTCCCTGGCTGGTCGATTTAAGCCACCGGATGCGGTGGGATCTCCAGGACAGCGATATTAGCCGGCACCGGCCGTGGGGCGTCAACATCCCGGATTCACCCGGCCGGTGTGTCTTTGGAAATGGTGTTTTAATCAATCGCATGAATCAGACCCAGGCATCGATCTGGCATCTAACCGGCGAAAACCGTTCTTTGCCAGATGATCCGGCTTTTACGGAGGTCATTGATGCCACCGTATTTTTGGCGCTGCTCGGCAAGAATATTTTTGCGATAACCGAAAAGCTAACCGCCCTTGATTTCGTCGATCCATTAAAAGAAACACCGTTTTTGCTGCAAGGGCCGTTTTCGCATGTCCCCTGCCAGATTGTCGTCTTGGAAAATACACCGGATCGCTCGGCCATTCTGTTGACCTGTTCCAGGGGATATGCTCAGGATATGGTAGCGGCAATTCTTGAAGCCGGAAAAGAATTTGAGCTCCAGCCTGCCGGAGAAAGTGCCTTCAGTGATTGGGTGAATAATCGTACCGCTTAAACGCGAACGGTCTAGAACCTATCTCAAAAATAGCAGATCACGCCCAAGAGCGAGGCGTGAGCCGACGCAAAAGCGCAGCATACATAGCAGGTATGTGAGCATTTTAAGGAGGCTCACAACAAAGCTATTGGGCGTTAGATGCATTTTTGAGATAGGTTCTAAAAAAGGATGTAATGAACCTGGAAGACAAGATACGGGCCATGCTCGATGAACGCAAGATTGCTTACGAAGTTTTTGAGCACGAGCCGGTATATACCAATCCGGCCATGGCGGAAGCGCTGAATGTCAGCGAGGCCGAAACGGTCAAGTCGCTGGTTTTAAAGACCAAGGAAGGCCGGATGATCGTTTTGGTGTTACCGGGTAACAAAAAAGTCGACTGGAAACAGGCTGCGGCCGGAGCCAAAGCAAAAAAAGTCTCTTTTGCCAAACCCGAAGAAGTCAGCCCGGCGGTGGGCTGTGAGGTGGGATGCGTGCCGCCCTTCGGACACCTGACCACCCTGCCGATCTACATGGATCCGGACCTGATTAAAAAGAATTTTGTTTACTTTAACCCGGGCGTGCACGATAAATCGTTTAAAATAAAAGCCTGGGATCTAAAAAAGCTTTGCAATCCGTCCCTTATTTGACTTAATCTAACTGGTTAGCACCATTAAATTTAAATATTTGGTTTTAATGATTCCGCAATCCAAAATCCGCAATCAATAGAGGAGGGTTAACATCATGACGAAAAAATATGATGCCATTATCATCGGTTCAGGTGTCATCGGCGTTCCCATCGCCTATGAGCTGACCAAGATGGGCTACAAGACCCTGAACATCGACAAGTTGGCAGATGCAGGCGAAGGCTCAACCGCTGCATCCTGCGCCATCGTGCGCGCCCATTATTCCACCGAAGATGGTGTGGCCATGGCTTACGAGGGATTTAAGTACTGGCTGGATTGGAAAAATTACCTGGATCATGTCAACGACGAAAAGGGCCTGGCCAAGTACATGAACACCGGTTCCATTCTGATCAAGTCCCAGGGGCACGACTGGCGTAAAGTCAAAAAGCACTACGACTCGGTTGGTGTTAGCTATGAAGAGTGGGACAACGATAAGATCAAAGAAATGGTCCCGGTTTATGATATGCATGAACACTGGCCCGTGCGACGACCCGAAGATCCTGAATTTTTTGATGACCCGAAGAAAATGCTCGAAGGTGCCCTATTTTGTCCCGAAGGCGGTTACGTCAACGACCCGGCGCTTTCCACCCATAACGTCATGCGCGCAGCTGAAGCCAAGGGTGCTGATTTTTTATTTAACGCCGAAGTCTTCGAGGTCCGAAGCCAAGACAACCAGGTGCTGGGCGTAACGCTTAAAGATGGAACGCAAATCGATGCGCCGGTTGTCGTCAATGCCGCCGGCCCGCATTCGTACAAAGTTAATCAAATGGCTGAAGGGGTTTACGAGGGCTGTAACATTAAAACCAAGGCCCTGCGACACGAGGTCATGCACTGCCCGTCTCCGGAAGGATACGATTATCTAAATAGCGGGTACCATACCTCCGACGGTGACATTGCCTGTTATTACCGCCCGGAAGTCGGCAACATGTTTTTGATCGGCAGTGAAGATCCGGATTGTGATCCGCAGGAATGGGTCGATCCGGACGAGTTTTACGCCGGCAAAGGTGGGCACGGACGGGACAATCAGCTGACCGAAGCCCAGTGGAAGGCCCAAACCTACCGCTGCGCCAAGCGGGTGCCCAGCATGGAGATCCCCAACCAGCCCCGCGGGACCTGCGACCTGTACGATTGCTCGGACGACTGGATTCCCATTTATGACAAGTCCGACATGAAAGGTTTCTACATGGCCATCGGTACCAGCGGAAATCAGTACAAAAATGCGCTGGTGGTCGGCGCCATGATGGCCGAATTGATCGACGCCTGCGAAAAGGGCCACGATCATGATAACGACCCCTATCAGTTTAAGCTGCGCTATATCGGGCGATTCATCAATGTGGGTTTCTTTTCCCGTAATCGAGAAATCAACGAAGACAGTAGTTTCTCGGTGAACGGCTAGAAGTGGTTTTAAAACCCCATCTAGCGTCCGATAGCTGCGTTATCCCGCGAATAGAAATACTTACGTACTGACGTGTACGCTCCGTTTTCAATTCGCGGGACGCTTGTTGAGCACATCGAATTATTGAAATTGGAAGCGAAATCCCGCTCGCTAGCGGGGCTCTCGAACGCAATCTGAATATAACAATCCACCACTCCAACCGGGGAATCCCCCGAACTTGATTTAGACCTGAAGCAGATGAAGATATACGTATGCGTCAAACATGTGCCCGACTCGGCGGCAACGATTACCATCAAGGGAAGCAATCAGATCGATGAAAGTGTGACCTTCTTGCTCAACCCCTATGATGAACACGCTGTTGAAGAAAGTACCCGCCTCAAGGCCCAGACAGAAGGTTCTGAGGTGGTCGCCGTGACCGTCGGCAAACAAGCGGCCAGCAATACCCTTCAATCCGCTCTGGCCATGGGAGCAGACCGGGCGTTATTGATCAAAACCGATGATCGACCCGACAGCATCCTCACGGCCCGGGCCCTGAAAGCAGCCATTGAACAGGATGGTCAACCGGATATCATTTTTACCGGAAAAGAATCCATTGACAGTGAGGGCATGCAGACCATGTTCAGGCTGGCCGCCGCCCTGGATGTGCCCGTCGCCACCAATGTGGTCGCTTTTTCAATTGATCGGAATAACGCCATAGTGGAGTGCGAACTGGAGTCCGGTGTCAAGCAATTGTTGGAACTGCCGCTGCCGTGCGTCATCGGGGCCGGCAAGGGCTTGAACAAACCCCATTACCCCACTTTTATGGATATCCGCAAAGCGAAGAAAAAAGAAATCAAACAGATCGAGCTGGACAGCTTGCCAATTGAAAAGCCTACGGCGCGTATGGAGATCCTGGAATTAAAACCCGCCGTTGAGCAGCGGCAACCCACAGAACTTAAAGGGCCACCGGAAGAGGCTGTGCGGCAACTTATTCAGGTGCTAAGGGAGGAGGCTAAAGTATTGTAACATATTGCATTCAAATTAGAGCACAAAATTTGAGCCGGTCGTGTCATTTCCTGAATGGCGATATGAATATTACGGTGCCGGTGTCCCGCTATTTGGGATTCAATCAACGCGATGGGTTGGACCAAATCGATAGGTAACGGTCATCCCAAATATCGGGACATAGAATCTTATCTGGGTAAACCATCCGCATATCGCCTTTCCGAAAAAGACATGCCCGTCAGGCTGCATGGACGCAGACAATATCCAATTAAAATCTATTTTTAAGAATCGATAACGAAAGCTGTTTAAAATGGACAAAGTTGGTATTTTAATCGAATTAAACGGCGGCAAAATTAAGAAAACAAACTTCGGTGTGATCACCCTTGCCCGCCGCCAGGAGTGTGAACTGTTTGCTCTGATATTGAACGCTGACGCCGCAGCCTGCAAAGAACAACTCCAGCAATACGGTATTGGAAAAATAATTGATGTGACGTCCGCTGAAGGCACTATGCAGTGGAACCCGGACCAGTGGGCCCGGGCGATCATCGCCGCCATGAACCACTTTGGCATCACCACAGTGTGCGGACTCACCAGCGCACGGGGAAAAGATGTGCTGCCTCGGGTGGCTGCTTACCTCGATGTGCCCCTCGTTATGGATTGTATCGACTTAAATTTAAATGAACGCACGGTTCAAAAATCTCAGTTTTCCGGCAAGACGATTGCCACGATTAACGTCAGCGGAAGCCATTTTATTTTCGGCATTCGCCCCAATGCCATCGAGGCCAAACCCGATGCGCGTGAGGCCGAAGTCGTTTCTTTTCAGGCCGATGTCGAAAGCAAAGGCCTGGTGGTAAAAGAAATGAAGCAGCAAGCCCATAGCGGCATCGACCTCACCGAGGCCGATATCATCATATCCGGCGGACGAGGCATGGAAAAGCCGGAAAACTTTGAGATTCTTTTCGAGTGTGCGCGCGTTGTGGGCGCAGCGGTGGGCGCATCGAGGGCTGCGGTCGATGCCGGCTGGGCGCCGCACACGATGCAGGTTGGACAAACCGGGGCGACCGTGAGCCCCAAAGTCTATATTGCCTGCGGTATTTCCGGATCGGTGCAGCATTTTGCCGGCATGAAGACCTCGGGACTGATCATCGCCGTCAATACGGATCCGGAAGCCAGCATTACCAAAAATTGTGATTATTACATTGCAGCGGATTTGTTTGAAATCGTTCCCATACTAACCCGTCAGTTAAGACGGATTGTAGACGAGAATCAAATGTCATAAGCTAAACCGAAATGAATGTCTATTTCACAGTTAAATCCATTTTAGTTGTGCTCGGGCTTCTGGCAAGCTTCGGTTTTTTTTTTATCCGCTCTCGCTGCCTAATCCAGTTAATGACCCGCGTGGAAGGTTCACAGCCAATCCCGTTAGACCGTTTACCCGAACGCTTAAAGATCTTTTTTACGGAAGTTCTGCTGCAATCTAAAGTGCGCGAGAAGCGGTTTCCGGGTTTAGCGCACACGTTTATTTTTCTGGGTTTTATCGTCGTACTGCCGCATACGATTGAATTAATGATTGCCGGTATCTTTCCCGGATACAGTTTCGCGCGCGTGGTCCCGGCTATATACGGATATTATGCCTTCCTGGCAGACATCCTGGCCTTGCTGGTACTGGTGGGGCTGGCCTATTGTGTCTTCCGGCGGCTTCTGTTCAAGCCCAAATATTTAACCGATGGTTTGGACTCCCGGCTGATTCTTTTGTTTACGACAATTATCATCGTCAGCTTTTATTCAGTCAACGTTTTTCGAATTGCCTTTCACCCGGAAACGCTGAGGGATCTTCAAAGCAACTACGTCATTTCCTTTCCCGTGGCAACATTTTTA
>JASFGH010000089.1:0-10413 GCA_050123865.1 Desulfobacterales bacterium
GCAAGAGTACCCTTTTTAATATGATCGGCGGTCTTGATAAGCCTTCTTCGGGCAAAGTATTCATCGATGAGGTGGATATTGCCCAGTTGGATGCTTACGAGCTGGCTTGGCTGCGCTGCCGAAAGATCGGATATATTTTTCAAACCTTTAACATTATTCAGGTGATGACTGCCCTGGAAAACATTACCCTCCCCATGGTTTTTGCCGGAATGAACAATGACGCTGCTACAGAAAAGGGTCTGCGGCTTTTGGAACTTGTAGGATTGGGAGATCGTTATAGCCACAAGCCCTTTGAGCTTTCCGGCGGCCAACAGCAGCGCGTGGCCATTGCCAGGGCTCTGGCCAATGACCCCGCCATTATTCTGGCTGACGAACCCACGGGGAACCTTGATCTAACCACCGGCGAAGAGATTATTGCGTTGCTGAAACGGCTGAGTCAGGATCGCAATGTTACGGTTATCTCGGCTACCCATGATTTTAAGATGCTCAATGTTTCCGACCAGGTGGTCTGGATCCGGGATGGAACCGTTGACAAGATTGAAGACCGGGAGGAGTTGTCGATATCGATCGGAAAGATCGATACACGTCACTAGCATTTAGCTGCTGGCAGCTGGTCACTGGCTACTGGCGGTCACCTGCTGATATTGTGAATCATAGCTTCCATATTCAAATGAACAGGTCTTTTGAACATTATGTTCTATCATAGCATAAAATATCATAAAAACATGAAACCAGCACCTTACAAGGAGAGGCCTTCTGCCAGCTGCCAGAAGCCAGTTGCTGGAATCAAGTGGCGTGTAGCCAGCAGGCAGCAGCCAGAGGCCAGATGCCGGCGGCCGGCGGTAAAATGGTATTTTGCGTTTGTGATATTGCTGAACGGCTTGATGTGGGTCCCAGCAGCAACAGGGACGGTGACCGAAAAAAATCTGCCGGATTCATTTAGTGATGTCATTAATCGGTTTTCATCGCTGCAAGATCGCAGCACCGGTACGGAAGGAAACGCGGCTGCAGCGAAATATTTAACAGAAAAATTTGAAGAACTCGGCTATAAAGAAGTGGGATCCTACCGATTTTCAGTACCGGTCATCCAACATGCCCGTAGCCAATTAACGCTATCAAACCATAATCGCTCCATCGAGTTGCAGCCCATCATCGGTAATGCCGTAACACCGCAAACCATTGCAGCACCCGGATTCTCAGGGCCGCTGATTTATGCCGGCCGTGGCGAACTCGCCGCATTAAACGGCAAGCAAATCAAAGATGCAATTCTTTTAATGGAGATGGATTCAGGCAAAAACTGGTTGAACGCCGCTAATCTGGGAGCCCGGGCGCTCATTTACATCGATCGCGGCAATTCAACCAGATCTTTATTTGATGAAAAGTTTGAACTTTCGCCGCTCCAGTTTCCGCGTTTCTGGATGTCTCAGGCTCATGCCAGAGAAGCTTTCGGCGATTTTGAGAAGGCCGCCGACGGTCAGGTGGCAGTCGATGCGCGACTGGTCTCACAGACGCGCTGGCAACGGGTCAGTTCGGAAAATATCTACTGCCTTATCGATGGCGTTGATCCCAAGCTCAAGGAACGACTGATCATGGTGGAAGCCTTTTATGACAGCACCGCCACTGTGGCGGGACTGTCACCGGGCGCCGACGAGGCCGTCAGTATTGCCACTCTGCTGGAATTGGCCCGCTTTCTGAAAAAACAACCACCCAAACGATCGGTGCTGCTGGTTGCCAGCAGCGGGCATGCCCAGACGCTTGCGGGTTTTCGGGAAATGATCTGGAGTATTTCAGCCAGGTCAAAGGATTTGCGGAAATTGCAAAAATCATTCAAAGCCCTGGTCAAAGAAAAACGCAAAACGATAAAACTGTTAAAGACGATGGTAGTCGATCCGGCAACCCGAAGCGAGCCGCTCGACGAGGAGGCGCGCCGAATACTGAAAGCCGCTATCGACCAGCGTCTAAAAACAGAATCAGACCGGGTATCGCGCCTGCTGATGCAGCTGAGGTTAGAGCAGGAGACGGCGGACAACACCAAAAAAATTCAACAGCTGGCCAATGAAAGACTGTTGCTCAAACGCCTGATGTGGAGTTCTGATTTTTCAGACCTGACGGCTGATGACCGCCTGGCGCTTGCGGAACTCCTTCCCCGGGCCATTAACGATCAAAAGGCCATCCTTGAAGATGTGCGCCGACACGCCAGAGAAATAGGCGATGCGCGCGCCTTTAGAAGCCAAGTCAGAGCCTATGATATAGATGCAGCCGTATCGCTGCATCTGTCCAGCCATGGCGACGGTTTTGGCGCGTTCAATTATGGCTGGGCATTTCCGTTCAGGCCACGGATTAACCGTACGTCCATTTACAGTACCATTGATGAAGTCCTGAGCCAGGGGGCTGCCCGGGTTGAAAATGAGCTGGGCCTCAGCGGAATGTACAAAGATAGCCTGCGCCCCAGTCGGAAACGATCATGGCAGAGCTATTTTCTCGACAAACCCCCTCTGGGCGGGGAGCTCACCGCGCTGGGTGGTATTCACGGTCTGACGTTTGTCACGACCCATGATGCCAGAGCCCGCTGGGGTACTCCCTATGATACGCCTGAGCATGTGGATACGGCCTTTGCACTCAAACAAAGTGCCATGGTCCGCCGTCTGATCGTACACCTGGCTCAAGCACCTAAACTGCATGACGATATATTCCCCCGCTTCGGTTATTCTGCCATTCTCGGCAGGGCTAAATTTTTACGGCACGGAGAGCTGTTTGCCGACCAGCCGGCACCCGGTACCGTGTTGCTATGCTACCAGGGTCCGGCGCGTTTTTACGTGATGGTCGATCATCTGGGCGATTTTTACCTCCGAGGAGTGGCCGATAAAAAACACAGTTATCATAAAGTCATTTTCGAAGGCTATAAATTTGATCCTGAAAACGGCAACATTATCTGGACTATCGATAAAAAGAAAACCGGTAAAGTCGCCTATCGCGTAAAAATGTATCGGCGCCTGATGGAAACCGACCTGGTGATGTTTGCCAGCAACGGAATAACCTTATTCAACCTGCTGGAGCCACGTACATTCCGCCATCTGAGCAAAGTCAAGATTATTGATGGGCGTCGGGAATCCGATCCATTGCGCTGGTTTATGAGCCGGCTCGACACCTGGATTTCTGATTATTCCAACGCATCGACTATATCGACGACCTTTTTGGAACCGGGCACGCCCTTGAAATTAACGCTGTCGGATACCGTGCTGCGCAATAAATTGGTTCTGACCAATGCCAGCAAAGATAAACCCACCGGTGTTGGATACATGGTGAGCCATACCCCCTTTTTGTATCGCACCGCTTATCGGGCGGCCAAAGACATGTGGACCCTGTTGGAGCCCCGTATTTCAAATTTAGAGAAACGGGGCATATTCAATGAGCGCATTCGTGCGCTTCAGGAAGAGGGCCTGGAAGCTTTAAGCACCGCGCAATCCTCATACGGGAATAAATTGTACGACCTGTCTTCAGAGGCCAGTATGCGGTCGTGGGCATTGGCGACACGGGTGTATGATGATGTGGAAAAAACCCAAAAAGACGTGCTTTACGGGGTGTTGTTTTACATTGCCCTCTTTGTGCCCTTTGCCTTTTGTATGGAACGGCTTTTGTTTTGCTATGCCAATATTTACAAACGCATCATTGCCTTCATCGGTATTCTCGTTTTGTTGATTGTGTTGATTTACAATGTGCACCCTGCCTTTCGACTGGCTTACAGCCCCATGGTGGTGATTCTGGCCTTTTTCATTATGGGGCTTTCCTTTATGGTGACACTGATCATTTTCTTCCGTTTCGAAGGTGAGATGACCCAGTTGCAAACCCGCGCAAAACTGATCCAGGCTGAAGAACTCGGCCGCTGGAAAGCTTTTGTGGCGGCATTCTTGTTGGGCGTCAGCAATTTAAGGCGCCGCCGCCTGAGAACCGCGCTCACCTGTGCCACATTGATCATCCTAACCTTTACGATCATGAGCTTTACAGCGGTCAAATCCATGCGGCACCATGCCAGGTTGTTATATGAACCGACGGCGCCCTATAAGGGATTTCTGTTAAAGAATGTTAACTGGCGCGATATGCCGCACCAGGCCCTCGAATTCATCACCAATAACTTCACCCAAAAAGGGATCAGCGTCCCGCGGGTTTGGCTGGAGGATGAAGATAGAACCCGCACAACACGCATTCCGGTCTATCATAACGGCCGGTCATTTGAGGCCCAGGGCCTGGTCGGTCTTTCCCACCTGGAACCCAAGGTGGCAGGTCTTGATGAGATCCTGATCGGTGGGCGTTGGCTGGCGGAAAATGAATTGAATACGATTTTATTGCCCGAACGCATGGCCCAAAGCTTAGGGATCGATCCGCAAAACCCGCAGGGGGCCGTTGTTACCATGTGGGGTATGCCCTTTGAGGTCGTGGGGGTTTTTTCGGGCAAAAAGCTGCAGCAGCGAGCCGATCTTGACGGAGAACCGCTGACGCCGGCTACTTTTCCGCGAGAAATTTCTGCCGAGATGACTGAAGAGGAACTCGAGGCCATGGAATCCGGTGACGATGTGCGCGAATTTCAGAGCCACTACCAACACATTCCCGGCGATTTGACCATAATTATTCCCTATCGCAGCCTTCTGGCAGCCGGGGGGCACTTGAAGGGCGTGGCCATCGTACCGCAGGCAAACATTTCCATTCAGAATGAAGCGCAGAACCTGGTCGACCGCTTTGGGCTGACGCTGTTCAGCGGTGAGCCGGACGGAACTTACCTGTATCATGCCAGTAATACCATGCGTTACAGCGGCGTGCCCAACATTATCATCCCGATTATCATTTCGGTGTTTATCGTTTTAAATACCATGATCGGCAGTGTTTATGAACGCAAGCGTGAAATCGGCATTTATACATCAGTCGGGCTGGCGCCCTCGCATGTGTCATTTTTATTTATTGCCGAGGCCATGGCCCTGGCCGTCATCAGTGTGGTGCTGGGTTACCTGTTGGCCCAGACTTCAGCCAAACTATTTGCCGAAACAGCCCTCTGGTCGGGCATCACTGTTAATTACTCTTCGTGGGCCGGTGTGGCCGCCATGGTGCTGGTGATCATTGTTGTGCTGGTTTCTGTTCTGTACCCGTCAAAAGTAGCCGGTGAAATTGCCATTCCGGACGTGAACCGGGCCTGGACGCTTCCCCAAGCTGTGGGACATACCCTTGAGGTCACATTGCCATTTTATATGAGTTATGCGGAGCATCGCAGCATCGGCGGGTTTCTGCTGGAGTACTTTCAGGGCCACCAGGATGTATCCCATGGATTGTTTTCCACCGGTGACATTGAATTTGGATTCAGCTGCCAGACGGCGCCCGGGCTGGCCGGTGACGATGAAGACTGCCCGGAGCAAGCCTGTGAATATGATGCCTGTCTGCAAATGTGGACCAGTGTCTGGCTGGCGCCCTTTGATTTTGGCATCAATCAGAAAGTCGAATTTCAATTTCGTCCGGCAACTGATGAACCCGGGTTTCTGGAGATCAAAGTTCGCCTGACGCGCGAGTCCGGTGAAGCCAATGCCTGGCACCGGATCAATAAAGGATTTTTACATAATATCCGCAAACAATTGTTACTGTGGCGGTCTTTTGATTTGCCCACCAAGGAACACTACGAGCGTTTGCTGGCGGAAGCCGAAAAGGAAATGGGACTCGCGTCAAGCTAAATATCTGAAATTTTAGGCTGGAATCAGAAAAAATGACCGAAACTCAGCACCCCGCATCCAATCAAGAAGGGCTGACTGGCGCTAAAGAGGAAAAGATCGGAGAGACAATCCGTTTGCGGGCCATTATGCTGGGGTCGTTTTTCGCGCTGCTGATTTGTCTGATCACCCCCTTTAACAATGCCTTTCGTCAGGCGACCCCTCTGGGCGGCGGGCATTTCCCGTTGGCGCCATTTTATATTCTGGTATGGTTGATGGTCCTGACCGCCATTGTGCACTTTGTATTTAAGGGTCGAAAATTGATTACCGGAAAAGAGCTTTTAGTATCCTGGGCTCTGATGATGCTGTTGTCCGGAGTGGCCTGGACCGGATTGGCGCGCACCTTTTTCATCAATCTCACCGCTCCTTTTCATTTTGCCACTGTTGAAAATCGCTGGCCGGAGGTGCTTCATCCGCTAATGCCAGACATCTGGTATCCCCAGAGCCAGGATGCGATCAGCAGCCTTTACAACGGCCTCATGGGTGGCCGGCAGCTGGGGTGGTTCGAAGTCCTCAAACAGATTCCCTGGGCGGCTTGGCTCACCCCCCTGTTGACCTGGACGACATTTGTCCTGCTTTGCTATTTTGTCATGGTGTGCATCGTCAATCTGTTAAACAAACAGCCTTTATACAATGAACGGATGAACTTTCCGCTGCTGCGGGTTCCACTGGTTATGCAGGAGGCCCTGGACAGCAACCGCTTGGGGCAGTTTTTTGGCAATCGTTTTTTGCTGGCCGGCCTGATGGTGCCGGTTTGCCTGCATCTGCTCAATGGGCTGGCCTTTTATAATCCTTCTATCCCTCAGATTCCAACCCTGATTCTGGCCGGCAAATATTTTCCGAAGTTCGGGCTTCTTTCCGGGTTTTTCAAATTAAAAATATACATCTATCCGGCCTTTATCGGGTTTGCCTTTTTAACGTCCAAACAAATTTCTTTTTCATTCTGGTTTTTTTTCATCATCGGGATCCTACTGTTTGGATTGCTGAGTGTATTGGGTTTAAATATTCCCGCAGCAGCTCTGGGTGTTACTTTCGGGCCAACCATATCACGACCGGAAGAGACGCAGATGATTGGCGCCTATATCGTTTTTTTTCTGTTTCTGGCCTGGCTGGCGCGCTTTCATTTTATCGATATCGTCCGTTATGGTTTCGCCTTAAAAAAAGATGCCCATCCGGAAGCAGAGTGGCTGTCTACACGCTTTGCGTTCTGGGGATTTGTTTTGGGGAGCCTGGCGATCGTCTTCTGGTGTCATTATTTCGGCATTCCGCTGTTATTTTCATTTTTGGTCATTTTTGCCTTTTTCATGTTTACCCTGGTTGCCATGCGGGTCATCTGTCAGGGCGGGATCGCCTATTTTACACTGACCGCTGCGCCTATGGACGGCTTGATGGCTTTTTTTGGGCCTAAATTTTTTACCAGCGTGGGTATCCTGGTTGCCGCCGTCGTTCAGAAAGTGCTGTTTGTCGATTTGCGGGAATCGCTCATGCCTTCATTGCTGCATGCCCGTAAAATCACAGATAAGACCCGCAGCAATCGATCGATATTTTTAGCCATTGCCATCACACTGATTGCCGGGGTGGTGATCTCGTTTCTGGCCATGCTGGCGCTGAGTTATAAATTCGGCATGCGAGAGCTGCAGCTGGACTGGGCCACCCGCACCACGGTTGCCCTGTATGATAACATATACAGTCTGGTCGAATCGCCGACAAAGCCGGGCGACTGGGTGATGATTTTTTCAATTACCGGTGCAGCGGTCATGCTGGTTTTGGTCATCTGCTATCATCGGTTTCACTGGTGGCCGATCCATCCCATCGGCTACCTGACGGCCTACAGCTCCGCCATGCGCATTTTGTGGTTCAGTTTTTTTATTGGCTGGGCCTTCAATGCCCTGTGCATGCGCTATGGCGGGGTGCGTCTTTTTAAAAAAATGCGCAACTTTTTCATTGGGCTGATTATCGGCGATTTTTTCATGGCCGGCACCTGGGCCATTATTGGACTGTTCAGCTATTCCAGTTATCTGGTACTGCCCGACTAGCGCCAGTTATTGGTTAATGGTTATTCGTTATTCGCTGATGTGGTATTCTTTCCATTCTGATTTCCATTAACAAATAACGAATAACAAATAACAGGATTTTTGCATGTACGAAGATAAAGAACTTCAAGAGTATCGAGACCTGCTCGAAGCGCCGACTGAGTTTGAGGAGGGATTTGACTGGAAGACGGTGGTCGGGGCAATTTTCATCGGTTTTCTGATGATGCCCGGCAGTATGTATTTGCAACTGGTCATCGGCACCGGCATCGGGCCGGCTGCGCGCTGGGTCACCATTATCCTGTTTGCCGAGCTGGCGAAGCGCTCTTACAGCGAACTCAAACAGCAGGAAATTTTTTTATTGTATTATATGGCCGGAGCGGCATTGTCCACGCCCTTTCAAGGCCTGCTGTGGAATCAATACCTGGTGCAGTCCGATGCGGCTCGGATGCTCGGAGTTATCGAGTTCATCCCTAAATGGGTGGCGCCGGCTCCGGAATCCGCTTCGCTGGTGGAACGCACCTTTTTCCACCGCGACTGGCTGATCCCGATTTTGCTGCTGGTGGGCACCCAGATCATTCAACGTATCGATCAGTTCGGGCTGGGATATGCGCTTTTCCGGATTACTTCCGATGTTGAAAAGCTGCCTTTTCCGATGGCGCCGGTTGCGGCCCTGGGAACCATGGCCCTGGCCGAATCCACCGAGGACAAGAAAAAAAGTTGGAAATGGCGAGTCTTTTCCATCGGTGGTGTCATGGGGCTGGCTTTTGGGGCGATCTACGTGCTGCTGCCTACCGTATCAGGCCTGATCCTGATGGAGCCGATCCGGCTGATTCCCATTCCCTGGGTTGAGCTGACCGGTCATACTGAAGGGGTGTTGCCGGCGGTGGCCACCGGGATTCAACTGGACCTGGGATTGGTTTTCATCGGCATGGTGCTGCCCTTCTGGGCTGTTATCGGCGGGCTGGTGGGAATCATCATTACGATTGTGGCCAATCCGATTCTATATAAAAACGGAATCCTGACCCGCTGGCATCCGGGCATGGAAACCGTCGATACCATGTTTGCCAATAATTTCGATTTTTACATGAGTTTCAGCATCGGTCTGGGCCTGGCGATTGCCTTTGTGGGGATCTGGCATGTGCTGCGCTCTTTTGGAAAGCATGGGGGTACCAAAGGCAGCATGCGGGATCTGTTTCGCCCGCCACCCGGCCGGGGGGACTTCAACTTCTGGATTTCCATCGGCATCTATGTTTTTTCCACCATTTCTTACGTTTTACTTTGCCTGTGGCTGGTTCCCAATTTTCCGTGGCCTTTTTTTATCGCCTATGGCTTTATTTACACACCGATCGTTTCTTACATCACTGCCCGGATGGAGGGTATTGCCGGGCAGTTTGTGAGTTTACCGCTGGTCCGCGAGATCAGCTTTATTGCCGGGGCCAAATACTTCGGTTATCAGGGAATTGAGATCTGGTATGCTCCGATTCCGATCCATAATTACGGTGAGGCCACCGTCAATTTCCGGCAAATCGAACTGACCGGCACCAGCATTCGCGGCATTATCAAGTCTGAAATCGTGGTATTTCCGATTGTCATGACAGCCAGCCTGCTGTTTTCACAATTTATCTGGCGTCTGGCACCCATCCCCTCAAGCGCCTACCCCTTTGCCCAGGAAATCTGGCATTTGCAGGCCTTGAACACGCTGTTGATGCAAAGCTCGACGCTGGAGGGCAATGCCGCTTTTTATCAGGCGCTCAATTTTGTTTACGTGATTGCCGGCCTTGGGCTGGGCGTGATTACCTATGCTGTTTTAACCCTGTTTGGCCTTCCGATTATGCTGGTGTATGGTATGGTGCGCGGTCTGGGCCAGACCCTGCCGCATGCCATGTTCCTTGAAGTGGCCGGCGCCTTACTGGGACGCTTTTTCTTCCTGAAGCGTTACGGGGCCATGTGGCGCCAGTATGCACCGGTTTTGCTGGCTGGTTTTTCCTGTGGCATGGGCCTGACCGGCATGTTTGCCATGGGGATTACCCTGATACTGAAGTCACTGGGACGGCTTGCTTATTAACGCCCGTCACGGTTGTCTGTGGTATTCAAACTTTTTGTCTACAACCGCAAGGTGCCTTGATTCCCCTTGATAAACGCTTAATTTATAAATTTACAGGCCAATCGGCCTGCAACGCGCTCATCTGTTAAACTGGGATCAAAAAATGTTGCCATTTTCAGCTAAGCAGCAGCTTACTGTCGTATTGATTGCTTTGTATAAGTATCAAAATTTCTCCATCCGGACGATGCACACCATATTGGAAAATATCGACGGCGTTGATCCCTATACCATTTTCTTCAAGAATCATTACACCAATGACATCAGATATCCCACTGCGAAAGAGGAGGCGCTGTTTGCAGAGAAAATCCGTGAGCTTAACCCGAACCTTGTGGGTTTGAGTGTGCTATCGCCCTACGTATCGATTGCCAAACGACTGACCCGGATCATCAAAGAAAATGCTTCAGCGACTGTCGTCTGGGGCGGTATCCATCCAACTTTATCGCCTGAAACCTGCATTGCAGAAGCTGACCTGATTTGTTTGGGAGAGGGCGAAGGAGCCCTGACGGATTTGGTTCAATCCCTGAGAGAC
>JASFGH010000090.1:0-10405 GCA_050123865.1 Desulfobacterales bacterium
TGGTGGATCGACTGGCCCAAGATCACGCCAACGCCAAACAGCTGGCCAAGGGACTGGCAGAGATTCCGGGACTCATCGTTGACCCCGATCATATTCATACCAATATCATCTATTTTAAAGTCAACCGGGAGGGCATGACACCGCAGAATTTTGTGCAGCAAATGGATGCCGCCGGCGTCCGCATGCTGCCGCTGGGGCCGCAAAAAGTAAGAGCCGTCACCCACTACCACATTACATCCGAGGATATCGATCAGGCGCTGGCTGTTATTTCTAAAGTGATGAAATAAGATCCGGCGCAGGGCTCAAGGCACAAGGTCAATGAGAAAAAAATGACCTAGACTGGATTCGAAACTCAATAAAAATTTAGTTGTACCCTTAAGAGTTATACTTTTTGATGGTTTAAAATATGTAAACTGGGTCCGAAACCAATTAAAACTTAGTTGTGCCCATAAATGAGATTCTTTTTGATAGTGACAACTGTTTAAACGGGATCCAAAATCTTTTGATTTTGTTCGCTGGCACGGCGCAAATGGATTCAAAAGCGGAGCGTACACGTTAGTACGCGAGCATTTTGAACCCATTTGGAACACCGCCAACGGGCAAAAGATGAGGGTTTGGGATCCCGTTTTAATGTTTGAAGCTGCGCTGGCCGGTATACACCATCGTCGCATCGGCTTCGTTGCAGGCCTCAATGGACTGATAATCGTTGCCCGACCCCCCGGGCTGAATAACCGCCGTAATCCCCTCACGAAGGCCCACGTCCACACCATCTCGAAACGGGAAAAAGGCATCGCTGACCATGGCGGCACCGATAAGTCCGCCTTTCTCTTCAGCCACCCGGGAATCAATGGCCGATTTTTTATCCGCATCGGTCAGTTCATTGTAAGGAATACCGTGGGTTTCAAAGCAGTACCGATCCGCCAGTTTGCGATAGGCTTTATCCCTGGCAATTTCGGCAACACCCACCCGGTCCTGTTCGCCGGTCCCGATGCCCACTGTAACTTCATCTTTAACGTAGATGACCGAATTGGAGGTGATCCCGGATTCCACCAGCCAGCCAAAAAGCAGGTCAGCATATTCTTTATCAGTGGGTTCGCGATTGATTTTGTACTGCTGGCCCTTATACTCACATTCGGCCAGGCTGAGGTCCTGCTTTGAGCGAGTGGTCGGCACGAACGACCACTGGGCAATAATACCGCCGTCAATCAGGCTTTTGAATTCAATACATCTTTTTCCAACGAAAGATTGCAGGCGCTCGATATCGCTGATTTTAATCACGCGCAAATTGGGCTTTTGGGCAAAAACATCCATCACACCCTGTTCAAAATCGGGTGCCACAACAACCTCGGCGTATTGCCGGGTAATGGCCTCAGCGGTATCCATATCGACAGGCTGGTTAACGGCGATACAGCCCCCGAAAGCAGCAACCCGATCCGCCATATTGGCTTTGAGATAGGCATCGACCAGGGTATCGGCCCGGGCCACGCCGCAGGGATTATTGTGTTTGACGATGACCACGCTAGGTTTATCCACAAAATAACGCAAAATGTTGAGCGAATTGTCCGCATCGGTTAAATTGGTTTTACCCGGGTGTTTGCCGGACTGCAGCAGTTCGATATCGGATGCCAGATATTGCCCGGGTTGAATGGTTTCGGTTTCCCCCAGGACCAAATTGCCGTTGACCAACTTATACAGAGCGGCTTCCTGGCCGGGATTTTCTCCGTAACGCAACCCCTTTTGAACGTCATCGACAACCCAGACCACTTTCTCGTAAAAAAGGGCCTGGCGATTGTCTGCATCGATAAAGCTGATTTCCATCTGGGATGGGAAATGGTCATCCATTACGGTCCGATACATCTTTTTGAGGTCTTCAGCCATGGCATCACTCCTTTTTTGCAATTCAATGATTAAAAATTTTCGAAACCTATTCTAAAGTTTATAACAATTTGTTACATCATTAATTGATTTTGAAACTAAAAAATCAGCAATGGTGCGGTCATAAATGGCGGTGTGGTCAAACGCTTTGCGGGCCAGCTGGAAACGCAGGTCTAAGCTGGTAGCGCCCTGGTTGGCCTTGAGGTTGGCCAAGATCTTATCGTAATCGGCAGGATCAACCACCGATGCCACACGGATGTAATTTTTGGCAGAGGCTCGGATCATGCAAGGCCCACCGATATCAATGTTGCCCCTGGCCTGCTCCACCGTGACATCCGGCTCGGATATCGTCTCTTTGAAGGGGTATAAGTTGACCACGACCATATCGATGGGCACACTGCCCGTGCGTTTCAGGTCGCCCTGATGTGCATCGTTATACGTCTCGGTTAGCAACCCCAGGTAAATTTTAAAATCCAAGGTCTTGACGAGACCGCCCTGGGTTTCTGGCTGGCCGGTATAGTCTGCGACCTGCATCAAATGGCTGTCGGCCGAATCGCCCAGGATTTCACGAATGCGTCCAAAGGTGCCACCGGTCGAGTAAATCTGAATCTGGGGATTTATTTCGACCAGATTCGGAATAAGCTGCTCAAGTCCGCTTTTATTGGAAACACTGATCAGAATATTCTGTGCCTTGACGAAATCATCTACCCTTTCAACAACATTAATGCTCATAATGGTCACCTCTTTCCTTCATATTCTGCTAAAAAGCGGTTAAAAAAATTCTCCATAAAAGCATGACGTTCGCGGGCCCATTTGCGGCCGGCTGCAGTCAGCATTCGCTCTTTGATTCTGCAAAGCTTGACCTTGAACTCACGGTATCCGGTATCATCAATAGAATACGGCCTGGTTTTTTCGACATCACGGTCTGGATTATGCAGCCGGGCGCCCAGCTCACCTGCAAAAAGAAAGGCCCGCGCCACCCCGACGGCGCCAATGGCATCCAGCTTGTCGGCATCAAACAACACTTTTGCTTCGATGGTGGCCGGTTGGCTGGGGTTGCGAAAGCGATGAGATCTTATACAATGAAGGATATTTTGTTGCCGTTCTTCTGGGAAAGGCAGGGAATTGACCAGCGGTTCGGCCATTTGGGCACCTCTCTCGGCGTGGCAGATGGTCCCGCTGGACGCATCCTGCACGGTTCGCCCGATATCGTGCAGGTAGGCGGCAGCGCTTAACACATCCATGTCTGCGTTTTCAACCGGGCCCAACATTTCACACAGCCGAAATACCCTGAGGGTATGATCCCATCCATGGCTGCCCGATGCCTTGTCAAAGCAGCCACAGGCAAAAATTTTCACCTCATCAAGTGCCCGTTCTACAACCCTGCGGTCCGATGATTGGCCGGCCAATCTTTTGGTAGAGTCGCTTCTATTATTTAGATCCTTTTTGTGCCAGAACATACTAGTTTTTTCTAGTATCAGGATTATCAAATATCAGGACCATATACCAAATCGAATTCAACTTGCAAGAGGCTCTGCGGTTAATTTTGTAATTTATTGTACAACCCGGCGGGCAGCTCCGCAATCTTTTGTAACAATGCCTACAATAATGTTGCGCATAATTTTGTGTCGGATTTTGGTAAACTTTTAGATGAAAACTACCGATGAACAGTATGCAGCACGAATGGCTTTATATCGTTCATAGGGGAATTAGATCTTGCAGGAAAAAAATTACATCGCCATCCGAAATTCCCAGATTAATTACTACAGAGACGTTGGGCTTTATTATCTAGAAAATGGTTCTTTTGTCCTGTACAAGCCACCGGGTAAATTGATGACGGATTTACGCCTTTCAGAAGAAAGGCATCCGCCCGTTCTCTACATTTGTAGAAAAGACCGCATAGCTGCCATAAAGGAGCTGCAGGTCGGATTTAATGCGCATATTTTCAAGAGTATTAAAAAAGGCAACGTGAAGGCGGTTAAATCCACCCTCTGCGATCTGGTCGAAGAAACCCTGCAGGAACCCCGCAGCGGCACGCTGCAGATATTGCCCGAAACGGTTGATATGTTGGTCAGCGGATACTCGCAAAATCCTGATATCGTAAAAACGTTTGCATCGATCTCATTTAAGGACTACAGCACGGTAATCCATTCGGTCAATGTGATGGCGCTTATGCTGGGATTTTGCTTCTACTCGAAAAAATCCTTGACGGAGACCAAGCGCCTGGGTTTAAGCGCCTTACTGCATGATGTCGGCAAAACCGAAATACCCGATCATATTCTCAAGGCTCCGCGAAAATTGTCTTCCGGAGAATTTAAGGTCATGAAGCGCCATCCTAAAATTGGTGAATTTATCATTAAGGTTAAAAGCGGCATTGACCACGGCATCGCCCGCGGCGCTATGGATCATCATGAAAAACTGGATGGCAGCGGCTACCCCGGAGGAAAACGAGAGATATCGTATGTCGGCCAGGTGCTGGGCATCATCGATTGCTATGAGGCCTTGACCAACGAAGAACGGCCATACCGCAAGGCCATGAGACCGTTGGACGCCCTGAAAACCATCAAAACGGACGTGGAAGCCGGAAAATTTAACCGTAAAATCTTTGAAAAGTTCTGCTATAGCCTTATTTAAATCGACGTCGGGTTCCAAGGTTCAAGCTTGACTACAACAAACCAGGTTCAGGGGTTCAAACCGTAAAGCGCTTATTTGCAGAAGCTAGTATCGTGTCCCAGAAATAATTTACAAAATAAGTGTCGGCCATGTCATTTTCTGAAAGGCGCAATCAAATAAATCTATCCCCTGATACCTGAAATGTGTTATCTCACCTGTAAACCTTTCGACGCTGAACCTTTGAACCTTATAATTGACATGCGTCCCCAAAATGCTGAATTTTACTTCTATGAATGCAAATGAAAAAACCCGGCCGGTATTTCCCTGCGCAAGACGAATTTTAATCGGTATATTTTTATTGTTCTGTGCATTGGCATGCTTTCAGTGCCGATCGCTGCCCTATTATGAACAGGCCATCGATGGGCAAATGGAGATTATGCAAAAACAACAACCGATCTCCAATCTGATCGAAAATCCGGAAACGCCGGCGCAACTGCGAGAAAAGCTCTTATTGGTCCAATCTGCACGGACGTTTGCTGAGAAAGAGCTCCTGCTACCGGTCAATGATCATTATTTAAGTTATGTGGAGCTGAATCGACCGTATGTCGTCTGGAATGTATTTGCCGCCCCGGAATTCTCATTGACCCCTGAAACCTGGTGTTTTCCCATTGTGGGCTGTGTGACCTATCGTGGCTATTTTAAGGAGGCTGATGCCCGGCGCTTTGGGGATGCGCTAGCTCAAAAAGGGTTTGACGTGTATATCGGTGGTGCGATTGCCTACTCAACCCTCGGCTGGTTTGATGATCCAATCCTGAGCACCTATATAAACTTAAGCGCCGCGGATACGGTGGCGTTGATATTTCATGAACTGGCCCATGGACTGCTCTACATAACGGATGATACAGCTTTTAATGAAAGCTTTGCAACCGCAGTTGAGCAGGAAGGTCTCAAACGCTGGCAACTATCTAACGACCCATCCGAAGGTTATACAGACTGGCAGCGCAAGCGGCGTTACCGTCAAAAGTTCACTGACCTGGTTTCAAAATACCGCATCCGGTTGGAGGCGCTGTATGAAAGCAGCCTGTCAACGGATGAGAAACGGAATCAAAAGGCAGACGTTTTCAACCAGATGCAGTCTGAATTCAGGACCTTAAAATTAAATCACCACGAAATGTCTGTCTATAGTGCCTGGTTTAATCGGCCGTTAAACAATGCGCAACTGATCAGTGTAGCGACCTATCATGACTGGGTGCCGGCATTCAGTCAGATGTTGTCAGATAGCACGGGCGACCTGGAAAAATTTTATGAAAAATGCCGACAACTGGCGAAAAAAGAACCACAGGAACGCCATCGCATCCTTACGGATTACAACCGGAATGCGCACACCGCCGAACAGCACGCGGGAACGACCCGGTAACCACCAGAATATTTTGAATTTGCTGTAAAAGCAATAATGGACCCGGGGGGTTGAAGATGGATTGAAAGGTTGACGGACAACGCATTTTCCACTAAAATATCCAAAGATGGCAAACGAAAAATATTAAAGGATTTCATACTATTTACAAAAAAATATATTGTTTCGCCGCATCTGATTTTTGATTCAGCATCCTCTGAATGATCACACAAACACCTGCGTGACCAAGCGAATCTTGCAATCTTAATGAGGTAGCCGTTTTAAAGATTATATTGGGTCCCCTGCAAACCACCCAAAAAAAATTGAAGGCGGTTTCTAATGTATAACAAATTTTTTGGCTTTAAAGAAAAACCCTTCAAATTAGTTCCGAATCCGGCTTACTTTTACTTAAGCAAAAGCCACGAGGAAGCGATGGCGCACTTGAACTATGCGATCTCACAGGGGGACGGATTCGTCGAAATCACCGGAGAAGTCGGAACCGGAAAAACTACGCTTTGCAGAACATTTCTTGAGAACCTGAACGGCAGCGTGGAAGCGGCTTACATTTTCAATCCCAAAATAGGCCCCAAACAGTTGCTTAAAACCATCATCGAGGAATTCGGCATCCAAACGCGCAGTGACAATACAAAAGATCTGATCGACATGCTGAATGCCTTCCTGATCAAAAAGAAGGCCAGCGGGAAAAAAGTCATCCTGCTGATTGATGAGGCTCAAAATTTAAATCGCAACGTTTTGGAACAGTTGCGTTTACTCTCCAATCTGGAAACCAATCGGGATAAGCTGTTACAGATTATCCTGGTCGGGCAACCGGAATTATCGGAAATGCTCACTTCTCACGCTCTCCGGCAGGTGGGCCAGCGAATCACCCTCAGCTATCAACTCTGCCCCCTGACTTTTAATGAATGCAAAGAATACATTCAGTATCGCATCAACATCGCCGCTCAGAAGTCCGCTATAAAATTTGACCGTGCCGCTTATCGTCAGATTTTTAAATATTCAAAAGGCATCCCGCGCTTGATTAACATTGTCTGTGACCGGTCATTGCTTACCGCATTCGTTATGAATCAATTCAAAATCTCAACCCATATCGCCAAAGCATCGGTGAAAGAGCTTGCCACGCGCGGACAGACAAAAAGCTACGGCAGAACCACGGGCAAATGGGTGCTCAACGGCATTTCCTTCTTGAGCATTGTGTTCCTGGTTGTGGTTTTCTATCAACCGATTCGAAAAGCCATCACGGCACCTTTCGCTGGCCGGGACAATATGCAAACAACTATGGTGAACCAAACTGTTCCGGTTAAAGCTGAAACCAAAGAGCCGGCCCCCGGCGTTGAAATCAGTGACTCCGTCGATGAAGTGGAAGCACCTTCAGTTCAGAATCGCCTTCCGACAATCAGTTTGGCTGAATATCTGATGCACCTGGACGGGGGCAGCTCGCGCCAGACGGCGCTAATGCAAGCAATGAAGCTCTGGCAAACGAACGCTCAGTTTACGCCTTATTTAAAGGATATCGATGACGACCAGACGTATTTTCGTCTTGCGGCCAAACCAAACGGGATGTTTATTCATCGTATCGAAACGGATATGGCATTTATAAAAAAATTGAATCTTCCCGCCATCCTCGAATTTTATCCACCCGGCAGTTCAATCCCGGGATATCTCACGTTAACCCGTCTGGATGGCGACAAGATCATGCTGAAAGGCAAAAGTGAACCTGAAAGGATTGTCACCGATTTAGAGGAGCTGGAATTTTACTGGTCCGGCGTAGCCTATCTGCCCTGGAAGAACTTTCACTCCATCTGGGGGACCATACCGACGCAGTCGTATAAGGATTCTGTTATTACGCTAAAATTGCTGTTGCAGGATATTGGATTTCAGAATGTGGCAATCGATGAAAAATACGATGAATTTACCCGGAACGCGGTTGAATCTATTCAAGCAAAGTATGGAATTCCGGTAGACGGCTATGTCGGCCCGCTGACCAAAATTATTCTATACCGAGAAAAAAATTCGATTCAGATGCCACAGCTGTATGAATCCAGATAGTCCGATTCGGGTTGAACGCAAAGACAAAACCCGGATGTTGAATAGGCTTGGCCCAACAAAATTCGAATCGATTCGGTATTCGAAAAACACGAAAATTAGGTTCCTTTTTTCGTGTTTTTATACTTTCATGCATGAGCGCAGCGGACAAGATCATAGCAATAAAAAGTTCGTAAAGAATTAAGGCTGAGGACCTCAAAAATTTGAGCACGATTTTAAAAGCCCTGAAAAGAATTGATCAATCCACGCTACCACCGGACGGTCTGGAGTCTGGGCCGTCGATGATCGATACAAAGAAGGCGGTACGGAGCCGTCTTTTTTGGATCTGGCTGCAGCGCAAAGCGATTCTATCACTTATCGTAGTGGTGGTTGTCATCGCCGCAGGATGGCTGATTTACAGCCAAAAAGACCGACTCATATCCAAAATCGGGTCGCACGGTCAATCTGAAAAACCCCCGGTTTTTCAGGCTAAAACTGAGCCGCCGCCCCGCCAGACTAAAGAGCCCGGGCCTCAGCAAGCCGCCCGGCTAAATGGGCAACAGCCATCCGGCAGCGCAACGTCCGGGCCTGACCGAAACAGTGCTGAACGGCCGCCGGCAACACCTTCCCGCAGCCCGTCAGGGCAGCAAGATCAGACCCATCAAATGACGGCATTGAAACCGCAGGTCCGCGCCCCGGAATCAAAATCACCTGCTAAATCCAGGATATCCAGAAGCTCCGAAGCCAAATCGGCGGATTCCGTCCAACGCAAAAAACGTCAGCCCGCAACGGCGCCGGCAAAGAAATCAAAAACAAGAGCCGTCCCGACTGCACGATCTTACCCGCGACTGGATAACGCCAAGTTAAATCTGCAGGCGATTGCATGGTCAAATGTCGCCGCCGAGCGAATTGCAGTCATCAACGACCGTATTGTTCGTGAAGGCGAATCAGTGGAAGGCTATTCCATCAATCAAATCCGCCAGGAAGACGTCGTTGTAAATGATGGTGCCCGATCCTGGCAACTTGAGTTCGGATTAAGATAAGCAACTGCGGAACCCATCATTTTCTTTAATGAATGTTGGTTTTGCGAGGGCGCAAATCATAAATGTGTATGCCTATGGGTATTAAACAGGTATTCAGTTCCAGCCGATCCGTTTGCCTTATGCTGCTGATAGCTGTTCTGGCGGGCATGCTTTTTGGCTTCAAGCCATTGCTTGTACTTGAATACAAGGCATACGACTTGATGTCGACCCTGAGGCGCCCGAAGGGGGGCAAGCCGGTCATCATTGTCAGCATTGATGACACCAGCCTTAATAAGGTGGGCGGTTGGCCCTGGCCGCGTTGCTTCATAGCGGACATCATCAACACCCTTTCAAAAAACGGTGCCCACGCGCTGGGCATTTCCATTTTATACCGCAACCGGGAGCTGAATGCCGGCGGGAAGGAAATTCAAATTCTAAGAGAACACCTTCCCGAAAATCTGCCTCCCGTCAAAAAACAAATCCTCAAAAAAATTGACCGACTGCTCGTACAAACGCAAAACCGTTTGGATCATGATGCCTGTTTAGTCTCTGCTGTCCGAACGGCGCGTAATGTCGTCTTGCCCCTTCGATTCATTCTGACCGAATCGGATAATGCAACCGCACCCGCTCTGTCGGACTGGTTAAAAATGAATTCGCGCCAGTTCCCCGAAGAGACCGCTGCACAAAACCTGCCGGTCAAAGCAGCCGCCATCTTATTCAAGCTGCGCCCCAGCGAGGCCATGCGGGTTTCACAGCTTCAGCAGCCCTATCAGGAGCTGTCGCGGAAATCAGGCGCTTTAGGCCACATCAACCTGGTGGTCGATCCGGATGGCAGGCTTCGCAGGGTTCCATTGTTCATCCGCTTTCAGGACAGAGATTTTGCATCTCTGGCCCTGCAGGTTGCCATAAAATATTACGGCGCGACCATCCAAAACGTCCGTAAGCATTCTTCCGGTTTGCAAATCAGGCAACTGTCCGTGCCGACCATCGGGCCACATCAGATGCTGATCGATTTCAGCGGCCGGGAAACCAACATTCAACGGATTTCAGCAATCGATTTGATTGAAGGCAAGATTGAACCTGAACGACTTCGCAACAAAGCGGTTTTGCTCGGGCTGTCTGCAGATGCATTCAGCCCCCGCTTTCACATATCGCATCAGGGCGAAGCCTCGGGTCTGGAAATTACCGCCTGTGCGGTCGAAAACATCATCAACCGCAGACATATTTCAAGGCCTTCATGGTTTGCGGCTCTGGAGATTTTGGTGCTATTATATTTTGGCTTTTTTTTGCTGGTGGTCATCCCCAAGGTGCCGCCGCGAATCGGGATGCTCATCTTCGTTATTTTTCTGGCCACCTGGCTGGGCGTTGCCGTTTTGCTGCTGGTGACCCAGGGTCAATGGCTGCGCAGCATGACGCCGACCCTGTTTGCCGCTGCCGGTTTTATGCTCACCGGCCGACA
>JASFGH010000091.1:0-10392 GCA_050123865.1 Desulfobacterales bacterium
AAAAACCCGCGCTTGGTCTTCTTGGCGGGATCGGCTAAATTGAATCGATATTTTCTGGCCCAGAACAACTGGCAGCGATCCACAACAGCCTTGAGCTGGGCCGTCATATTGAAAAAGAAAATGGGCGTGGCCAGCAACACGACTTCTGCCTGCCGGATCAACGGGTAAATGTCGGTTTTAACATCGTCGTCGATCGGACAGTACCCCTTTTTTTCACATACCACCAGTTCCTTGCAGGGGATGATATCTTTCCGGGTGACCTCAACGATTTGGGTCTGAGCGCCCAGTTTTTCTGCAGCCTGCATGAAGGTGGCAAGCAAAAAGGATGTATTTCCCTTTCTGCGCGGACTTCCCTGAAAGCCGAGTACCAGCATAATTTACGTCTTTTCTTTAATATGGCATCTAACGCACGTCGTCGGGCCCGCTTTTACGCCTTCCTTTTTCTTTTGCTTGTGACATTTGGTGCACTGCTTGTTCATCACCTGCTTCTTTTTTAAGGTGCCCGCGGCTTTTAGCTCTTTGATAATACCGGCTTTTTGCGGATAAAGGGAATGACAGATATTGCAGTCCACCAGCTTGTTCTGGTGCTGATGATGGGGAAACGGGACGGGTCCGCGTGTTCCTCCGGGAAGCGTGATTTCAGCAGCTCCCTTGTTTTCAACGGGAGCGCCGCTTAATGCAATTGAAGCAGCTGTAAACACCAGCATTGCAGCTGCCAGCAGCAGACATATTCGAATTGTCATCAATAATCTCCGATTCAACATTACAGTTTGTACAGCTATGATTGAAAGCATGTAACCATCGCCACCGCTCAAACTCATTTCCGGATCTGCTGATTAATCGGACTCGGTTTTTTCTGGTATCCAGACCAATTTGATTTTATTGCCGGCAGCCAATCTGCATTCGTTAGCGTGGGGAAATGCTTTTGCCCTCGCCTTCCAGTTCACATTGGGCAAAATCAATCGGCTCGTTGCAGGCGCTGCAGGTGTGCGGCCGGTCGAATTCATCTGAAAATATTTCTTTACTTTTACCGCATTTTGGGCATTTACAGGTGAAGCTTTTAAGCGATTTAAAATTTGCGTATCCAGGGCAATGTTGTGGTGTGGATGTTGTGTCTGTCATAATTACCTCCATAAAATGTGTAATACTTTTGCTATCCAAGTTTTTTTGCGATTTGGCGCCCGTAATCCTGGGCCATTTGCAGGCCGCCTTCCAGCGAGCTTGATTTCAGGCGCAGGGTGTCTCCGACCATATCCATTTTCAGGATGTGCTTCATGGTGTCGAAAATGCGGTCATTGGCTTCACCGCTCCAGCCAAAGGACCCGAAAGCACCGCCGGACTTGCCTTCAAGGTTTGCTTTTTCAGCAATAAACAAAAAGGTTTTCATGGCCTGCAGCATTTCACCGTGGTAAGTAGAAGAGCCGAACGCATAGGCATCATAACCTTCGAGATCAGCCTCACTTTTTATGGCTTTGGATTCGACCACTTCGGCCTCATGGCCGGAGAAGCGAATGCCTTCTGCAATCAGATCGGCAATTTGCCGGGTTTCTCCTGTGCGGGAAGCATATACAATAAGGGCTTTGGCCATGGCTATTCTCCCGATGACGTCTTAAAGACAAATACCATAATGTTAAGTGCCATATGTGCCAGTGTGAATTTATTTTTTCGGCCCGGCGATTCTATTGTCCGTACCTTCTGCAGCGCAATCCGGTGTGTAGCAGGTATTGTCCACAAATTCACATTTTTCATGGCAGGATGGACACTTGTTGGGATGGGCATCCGCATCAAAGGTATACCCACAATTTGAACATTTCCAGCTGGGCATTTTCGTTTCTCCTTTTAACGTGTCAGGTCAACATTCCAACCTGTTCTTATTTATTCTTCAGCACCGCCGGATGGACGGCGTTTGGCCATCTCACGGTCCATCATAAACAGACCGCCCTTGGCTTCGCCCATCAGTTTCAACTGTTCTAAAACCCCGCCAACGCTATCTTCCTCTTCAACCTGCTCGGAAACAAACCACTGCAGAAATATCTGGGAGGCATGATCCCGCTCTTCATTGGCGACTTCGACCAGATCATTAATCAGGCCCGTAACCTTCTGTTCATGGGCCAGCGTATCTTCAAAGACGGCCAGGGGCGAATTCCACTCAGACGGCGGTGCTTCTATCTGCGCCAATTGAACCCGGTTGCCCCGCTGGCAGATAAAATCATAAAATTTCATGGCGTGTTCCAATTCTTCCTGTGCCTGGTAGTACATCCAGTTGGCAAAACCATCCAAATTAACCGATTTAAAATAGGCATTCATGGACAGATACAGGTAAGAAGAATATAGCTCTGCATTCATTTGGCCATTGAGTGCTTTTTGCATTTTATCTGTTAACATCGTTTCTATCCTTTCCAAAGACCGTGAAGATTGCAATATTCGCGGGCGGTCACATTTTCAGAAGCCACATTAAATTCGGCCTCGGGCGCATCTCCGGGGTTAAGAAACTGGCGATCGGCTTTGCCTTCCGCAATGAGTTCAATCCACTCAATATAGTGTTTGTCTTCCATCGGATGCGCGACATCACCGACTTTGACTTTAACCCCGCCGTCAATTTTTTCAATAACCGGAACGTGCTTTTCCTTGGCGGCATCAACCGTATTTTCAACCAGTTTTTCCATCGGTTGCCCACAGCACACGAGTTCTCCCCCACCGCCGTGCAGCACTTCAACCATATTCCCACAGGCCTCGCATTTATAAACGTCCAGTCTTTCTGCCATTTCGTCCTCCTTTTGTTTTTTAGTAGTTTTCGCCGAGCAGCTCAAAATGCGCCCTCGCATGCGCGCATGCTGGGCATTCATCCGGCGCTTCGTTGCCTTCATGCAAATATCCGCAATTGCGGCAGCGCCAGACCACCGGCTGCTCCCTTTTAAAAACGATACCGTTTTCGATATTGATTGCCAGCGCCAAATAGCGTTTTTCATGTTGTTTTTCGGCCACAGCGATGGCCTTAAAGATTTCAGCAATTTCTTCAAAGCCTTCTTCAACGGCAATTTTTGCGAATCCGGGATACATTTCAGTGTATTCATAATTTTCACCACCGGCGGCTTCTTTCAGATTGTCGAGTGTGGTGCCAATGACGCCGGCCGGAAAAGCTGCAGCAACTTCGACTTCACCACCCTCCAGCAGTTTAAACAATCTTTTGGCGTGTTCTTTTTCCTGATTGGCGGTTTCGGTAAAAATTTCTGAAATTTGCACATAGCCGTCTTTCTTGGCCTGGCTGGCAAAATAGGTGTAGCGGTTGCGTGCCTGGGATTCGCCGGCAAAGGCGGTCAGAATGTTCTTTTCGGTTTGAGTCCCCCTTAGATTTCCCATAAATGTTCCTCCGTCATTTCTTTTAGACTTGATACCACAGCCGGTTATATGAACTATGTGTGTTCCTGCCACCAGCCTTTGATAATATGATTCTGTTTTTCTGCTTCAGCCAATTTTTTTAATTTGTAGGCCGAATCTCTTAACACCCCATAGAGGATGCCGCAACCGTTGTCCTCCCGATCGGCATCACCCTGGTCAGCTAGCGCCATCATTTCCTCCACGAGGCTCAAGGTCTTCATGATATGCATATTGCAGGGTTTCACTGAAATATCTCCTGGACTGGATTCGTGAGCTCTATTTTTCATGAGTCGGAAAATATAATTTCTTTTCGAATTGCCCTGCCAAAAGGTTCAAATTCTGTGCCAGGAGAAAAACCCGGATCCCCTTTCCGGGCTATGCGGGCTAAATGAGCGAATATCGGAGGTTAAGCCAAAATTTACGACAATTTTGGACCGATTAAGCGCTCAGGTATCTGATATCATTGCGATACATGCGACGAGCATGATTTAGCGGAATATCAATGCCTTGCAGAGATAATGTCTGGATATCATAATAAAAATAACATTGCAATACGGTCTCATGATAATTTTTGAAACATAAATGTTTCATAAGACAGGCTTTGGTCAGAGGACAGAGGACCCGTCTTCGCTCTGGTGAGCTTCCGTCTTCGCATTAAAATGCTTCGCCGGGACAAGTCGCCATGGCAAGCAGAGGACTGAGAACAGGCGCGGCTTTTGCGGATTAAAAACCGCTCACCACCTCCGGTCATGACGATGGTGAACATTTTTAAGGATTTGGTTTTGCCTTTGGTTGGTTTAATGTGCCTTTTGACTAAGATTGAATCAGGCGGCAACGACCTGCCTGCGGTCCAGAATTTGACCGCGGGTGCTGATGACCACCTGTTCCATGGGGATTTTCACACCGGACATTTCCATCCCTTTTTTGACGATCATGGGAAGGCCGCCGCAACAGGGCACTTCCATAATGACGGTGGTGATGCTTTTGAGACCGGATTCTTTGCAGATCTGAGCAAATTTTTCGATGTAATATTGCGCATTATCCAGCTTGGGGCAACCCATTAGCACGGCTTTGCCTTTGATGAAGTCACGGTGCACGGTGGGAAATGCCACCGGGACGCAATCTGCCAGAACCAGCAGGTTAGCACCTTTCAGAAAGGGGGCTGTTGGTGGAACCAGCATGATTTGAACCGGCCAGTGAGAAAGGGCGGATTGTTCTAAATCGGCCGCATCCGTGGCGGATAAATCCGCACGGGGTGGGGCGGCTGCCGGCTCGGGTGTCCCGAATGATTGCAGCCTGGCGGACGGGCATCCACCTGAAAAAGCTGGTGCCTGCTCGGCGGGCGCTTCTTGCTTTCTTTTCGCCAGCAGCTCTTCAACGGCTTCTTCATCAAATTCATCCGCCTCGCGCTCGATGATTTTAAGCGCGCCCATGGGACATTCTCCCAGACAGGCGCCCAATCCGTCACAATACAGATCGGCAATGACACGGGCTTTGCCGTCTATAATTTCCAGCGCGCCTTCGGCACACGACGGCACACAGTTGCCGCATCCATCACAGAGTTCTTTATCGATTTGGATAATTTTACGTACGGTTTTCATAGGTTGCTCCTCTTATTTTTGGTGGGAAAATGGTTTTTTTTTAGATGATCGCATCAATTAGCAATTGACGGTTTAGGCGACCATCGATTCAATTTAGTAAAGCCTTTCTTCAATTAACCGCCCAGCAACTTTTCTCTGGCCATTTCACGCCCGCTATCGGTTAGAAATGCTTGCTCGATAAAGGTCTCGATTTCCGTTTCAGAGCGGGGAGTCTTTTTTTGCTTTTTATCCAGATTTTCCAGCAGGTCGGCATCGTAGACCACTTTGAAATTCAGGCTGTCATCGGATCGCGGGTGATGATGGTGCGCGATAATATCACAAACTTCTTCGATCAATTCTTCCCTGGCGCCCAGCTTTTCCAATATTGATCTGGCAATGGGTGGGCCTTCTGCTTCCTGAAACTCGGCTGCCGTGCTGCCGTGTTTTCTTTCCGCTTCATGAATGCCGATGTCGTGTAAATATGCTGCCGGCAATATGACGGCCAGGCTGGCTTTTTCCTTTTTGCCGATCTGCTCGGCGTAGCGGGCCACGCGACCGGCATGGGCAATGCGCTTAAAATCGCTTTTAAAATACCGCTTCATTTCAACGGCCACACGATCTTTGAGCAAATCTTCTTTCTGGGCAATAAGTTCCGCTGGCAAATCCCCGATACATTGCTCGGCATACTGACAATAGGCCGCACAGCCAAAATCCATTTCCGGATTAACGAACCGGTGACCGCATTTTTCACATTTGCGGGTGGTGTCGTCTTTAAAAAACTCAACCGTGGTACTGCATTTTGGGCATTTGGTATCGAAAATAGCGCCCGGTTTCCAGTACATGGTATCTTGTCCTGGGCATTTCATGATATTTTCCCTCTGTTCCCTCTGGTTTCGGCCATGCAATGATCGTTTCTTTAAAGGCCATTGTGCGTAAACGATAACGTATTAGCGTACAGATGACATTGACTTAAATCAAGATGGCAAAAATAATTTTACAAACAGGTTAACCAATTCAAAACCCATCTGGCCTTGACATAGATCAAAAATGGATGCAAAAGAAGATATGGATAATTTTTTAAGCCTGATCTCGGCAATTCCTTTATTTGACGGTCTGCCCACCGGGCAGTTAGACGCCATTCGTCGCATCGCCGTCAAAAAGCGTTATAACAAAGGCCAGACCATATTCTCAGAAGGCGATAACACAACGGGTTTCTTCGTAATTGTTGAGGGCCGGGTTAAAATTTATAAGGTTTCATCAGAAGGCAAAGAACAGATCCTGCACATTTTTGAGGCCGGGCGGTCATTTGGAGAAGTAACGGTTTTTACCGGACAGCAAATGCCGGCCAATGCCCAAACCCTTACCAAAACGCATCTTCTTCTTTTCGCCAGAAATGAATTTATCGACCTGGTGTCATCGAACTCTTCTCTGGCCTTGAATTTGCTGGGGATTATGTCCAAAAAGTTGCGGCAATTTGCAGCCCAAATCGAAAATCTGTCTCTTAAGGAAATCCCGGCGCGTCTGGCCTCATACCTGATTTATCTTTCAGCAGAGCAGGGTACCGAGGACGCAGTCGTTTTAAATATATCAAAAGGCCAGCTGGCCAGTCTTCTGGGCACCATCCCCGAAACGCTATCTCGAATATTTGCCAAACTATCGGGGCAAAATTTAATTCGCGTCGAAGGTCCGAAAATTGTATTGGTGGACCGTAATGGAATTGAAAGCCTGGCCGAACACCCCAGAGACGATGGGTAGACTATAGATGGCCTCAGCGCCGAATGGATCGTACTTTCAGATAGCTGGCAGACAACAAGGATAAAATCCCTCTAACGGTCCTGGGCAACAAGGTGTTTGGTCAACGTCTGAATATGGCCCATCTCTTCTTTGATGATCGCTTCGATGCGATCTTTTCCCATATTCTTCGGCACAGCCTCCTTCATTCCCAGATAAAAAACGATGGAGTCTTTTTCGGCTTCGATGGCCGATTTAAGGATCTCCACCATTGAGGTTACATCGATTTCTTTTTCAAAAAATACACGGCTGTCAACCAGGGCCCGCAAATATTGAGCGGCCTCACCGGATGGGTCGAAAACCGTTGAGGTTTTTTCAGCTGACGAGAGTTCGGCACGCATGGACTCAAACATTTTTTCGTGGGCTTCTTCCATCTTGCAAAGGCCGATGAGCATATCCTTATTTGTCGTATCCGCGGCGGTTTCTGCGGCATCGCGATAAAACTTGGCACCATTGCGTTCCATTTGTTCGGCCATTTCAAAAACCTCGTCTGCATTGAAATCGTAACTCATTTTTTCTTCCTTTCCTTATGCTTAAGTTATTCATCTCAACGAAAAGCGGTTGTGTACCTCCGACTACGATGCACGTTTCCATCCGGTCAAACAACTGGGCCATTATACGTATGATCTGGAGTTTTGTAAAGAATGCTATCCGGGATGTGTGCTGAAGGATAGGAAAATATGAATAAATTCAGAATGTTTTATCGTCTACTGAGGGCAACCGTGCCCGGTGTTCAACCGGCGACCCAAAATTCCGCTTGACAGGCAAAAAGGGCTTTTATATCATACTTAAACAGTAGGAATTTTGAAATCGATAATGAAAAAAATTGTTGCCATAACATTAACAGCCGTATTGACCCTTACGGTGCTCATATCCGGCGCTTCCGGCTATTCTGATTGTGCTGTTCGATGCATGCGCGAGATGGCCAAGGCCCACCCGCATAACGCCATGTGTTCGACAAGTTTGCGCCTGCTGGATTGCTGTTCAGGAGGCATGCAAAGCCGGTGTGAGATGAACGCGGCTCCCGAGGTCAAGATTCCCGAGTGCTCAATTGCAAGTCATCCGACGGTGTCTACTCACTTGACCGCTATCGGGGTGATGTCAGGCGTTGCTGACACAGATCCTACCCGCACACCGCGGGTTGGTCTGCGACCTATTGTTGGAGAATATTACAAGGATCCTCCCATTTATCTACAAACCCTTTCTTTTCTGTGTTGAACCCACCAGGTGCCGGTTTTATTCTCCCTGTTTGTTTGTGCCCTATTGCTATCTTGAAAGGATGATCGGCTCTTTAATCGGTCGTTGCCGGATGGGCAATTGAATCGCAATTCGACATTTTACTTTTCACAGGGGCAGACGGACCCAAAAGCCGCACAAACGCCCATAAACCATAATCCCCACATCCATCTATCTTTAAACACCAAACAGGATTGCATTCGTGATGTGCGGGAACATTTTGAATTTAAATTGTTTAAGGAGAAACATATCATGTCTACAAAAAGCAAAAAAAATGCACAATCACAGAAAAAGCGTAACACGAAAATGGCACAGGAAAAACGGCAGGCCAAAAAAGATGCTGTTTTGGGCACCGAAAAAAAAGGGCGTATGCCGCTAATGGTTGCCATCGTCTGCTCCATCCTTATTATCGGCGGCGGGATTTATTATGCCACTTACGATCGAGGGAATACCTCACCGGTGGCGGCCAGCGTTGCAACAGAGCATACCGCCTCACAGGTCAGTCTGCCGGCCAATCTTTTTGATGACGGCCAGGCCCGGCACTTTGAACATGTTGCCGGCGAATTCAAGATCAAATACTTTGTTTTGAAAAGCTCCGACGGTGTTATACGGGCAGCCTTTGATGCCTGCGATGTCTGTTGGCCGGCGGGCAGAGGCTATTATCAGGAAGGCGATAATATGGTCTGCCGTAATTGCGGCCGGAAATTTGCTTCGGTTCTCGTCAATGAAGTTAAAGGGGGCTGCAACCCGGCGCCTCTGAATCGTCGCGTCGATAATGGCAAGGTCATCATCGAAGTCAAGGATATACTGGAAGGCCGGCAGTATTTTAATTTTTCAGGAAAGGCTTAAGTTGAATAAATAATGAATAGTATCACGCAAAGCCGCAAAGCCGCCAAGAGGGGTCAAGCTAATGCTTCATCATTTTGCTGCGAGCAAATGTGGCGTATTATTCTGAAAAAAACATTCAAATAAAACATCTCATAAGTTTAATTCAGAGGAAACGATGACACTTAAACAAATATCAATAAAAAACCTGATCCGGCGCAAAGGCAAGGCATTCTTTGTTCTGGCCGGGCTAGTCATAGGTGTTTCAACAGTCGTCGGGATCATCAGCTATATTGAGGCGATGACCAGCGACATCAACCACAAACTGGAGAAATACGGCGCCAATATTTTAATCGTACCCCACACCGAGAATTTAACCCTCACCTACGGCGGGCTCTCCTTAGGCGGCATTTCTTTTGAAATGCAGGAAATCCGTGAAGCCGAGCTAGCGCAGGTGAGCTTCATCAAAAATGCGCGCAACATTGCGGCCCTGGGTCCGCTAGTGCTGGGAGTTGTGGATGTTAATTCGCACAGGGTTCTTCTGGCCGGTGTGGATTTCAGCGCATCAGCCATTTTAAAGCCCTGGTGGCAATTGCAGGGTCAGCTGCCCGATGAAAACGGTGTTATTTTAGGCGCCGAGGCTGCTCGCATCCTCAAATTGAATAATAAAGATCGCTTCGCAACCAAAGGGCGCCATTTTGTGGTTACCGGCATCCTGCAACCCACCGGATCGCAGGACGACCAGCTGATGTTTGCGCGATTGAACACAGCACAGGCACTGTTTGACAAAGATGGGCGGGTTTCCATGGCCGAGGTGGCAGCACTATGCCAGGATTGTCCGATCGATGCGATGGTTAAGCAAATTTCGGATGCCCTGCCGGGTGCCAAGGTCATGGCCATTCAACAGGTGGTCAAAGGCCGCATGCAAACCCTGGGCCAGTTTAAAAAATTTTCGTTTGGCATATCCGGTGTGATTCTGCTGATCGGCAGTCTTGTGGTTCTGGTAACCATGATGAGCAGCGTTAAAGAGCGAACCGATGAAATCGGTATTTTTCGCGCCATCGGATTTCGCAAACGCCATATCATGAAGATTATATTTTTAGAGGCAGCGATCCTGTCCGGCTTGGCCGGCATCATGGGATATTTGTTGGGCTGGGGAAGCACCAAGGCGGCGGCACATTTTTCTATTGAAGGACACTCCGGAATAGTGCCCTTTAATGCCGAACTGGCGGCCGGCGCTTTCCTTTTGGCACTGTTTATCGGCCTGGTCTCCAGCGCCTATCCGGCGGTTATGGCCGCGCGACTGGATCCCGGTGAAGCCCTTAGGACACTATAAGCGCTATGACCAGTTGTGAATATTTCTGCTTATTTATGGTGACACTATCATTTTGGGGCTTTTGAATAAAAAATCCGAATTGCGAAATCCGAAATTCGAAACAATATCGAATGACCAAAATTCCGAAACGGTAACGACAGACTATTTAGAAAATGAACTATAAGGTAGGCACAATCGATGAGAGACGATTGTTTAAGATTCTGAGAATTGGATATTCTGATTTGTTTCGAGTTTCGATATTCGTGC
>JASFGH010000092.1:0-10258 GCA_050123865.1 Desulfobacterales bacterium
CCTGGATGTGTTCGACGGTCGCACGTAATTCGTATGCATCCAGGTGGTGTTCAACGACCCGCTCGCAGCCCCAGCCGACATTACAGCCGATGAGATCCGCCTTGCCATTGCCGTTGCGATCGAAGACGGCGGCAATTTTGGGATCATTTAAATCGCCCAGGCTGGTGATTCCCAAAGCATCGGCCGTTTTTTTATCCACCAGATATCCTTGAAGCGCACCGGCCTTGACTTCAAACCCAACCGCTTCCACTCTGCCCCGCACGCGCTCATCTTCAACGAAAAGATGGTGACTGGGAAACCAGCCGTTGGCCCACAGATCCATCTCTCCCCCGGCGGCTGCCAGATAGAACGCCAGATTGTCCTTGGTTTGCGGCTCTTTAACCGTATAGCCCAGCTCTTCCAACAAATTTTTGAAGATCTCGGTCTGAAACCAGCCGGTATCCCAGGTTGCCCGCGCTAATGCAACGGTTTCCCCGCCTGCCCGGCGCTGTTCATCCGCTGATACAAACAGCTTCGGCTGGTGCTGTGCGGTGGCCTGATGGCCGGCTGCCAGCATCAGCACCAAACAGATGCCGATACCCAGGCAAAGACCCGTGCGCGTTAACGATGCGGCACACCATCGCAAACGTACTTGCTTTTTTAATTTAACGGTCGTCATACGCCAAACACAAGCGGGCGCCGCCCGACAGCTGCGGCGCACTGCGGGTTACACCCCGATCATTCCAGCCATGACTGCACCTGATCGCCGTGATAGCGCATGTAGCGCAGGGCCTTTTCACCCGGATACATGCCCTCATCTTCCTGGATCCAGATCATCAGTTGTTCCAGATCTGCAGGCGCCCAATTATAATTGTCAAGAAACCGGTAAACATCGGGCATATCATCTTTTAAACCTTTGCGAACGATGGTATGGATTTCTTCCTTGCCCCCATAAATGTTCTTGGGGTCATCCAGGAATTTGAGTTTCCAGCGGGCAAACTTCCAGTGGGGTTCCCATCCGGTGACCACGATCCAGCGCTGTTTTCGGATGGCATTGGACAGCTCGGCGACCATGGAGACTTCGCTACCTTTAACCAGCTCAAAGTTATACAGGCCGTACTTCCGCATGGCTTCGCGGGTCTTTTTCATAATACCGGCTTCCGAATCGATACCGATGATTCGGCGATTGAACTTATCCGCATATTTTTTCAGATCCTCAATCGAAATGGCCTTTATGTAAGGCTCATTGCGTTGCCCGGATGAGGCCGTCTGCCGCCCCACGGTGATGTCCGGCACCACCAGTCCAATTTGGGTTCCGACCATGTTTGGGCCCAGATCCACGATCTGATCTTTGTATTGCTCGTAATAATGGCCGTGAGTCGTGGGCAGCCAGGCCGCCACCATCCCATCGACCTTGCCGGTGGCCACCGCCTCCCACATTTTATCCGCTGTCATCGGCACGATTTCACAGGCATGGCCGAGCTTTTCCTGTATGACTGTTTTGACCATATTCGTGGCGGCCACTGTTTCGGACCATTCCACATAGGATAAGCGTACCGTCTTCTGTTCGGCCCCAGACGGGACGCAAACGAGGGCCAACAGCAAAACTGATATCAAAAACAACTTTGCCGTATCATAAATGGTTGTCATCTTTTTCATAAGGACCTCCTATCTCAAAACGGGCGACATTGTCTGGAAATGCGCATGACGCAGCAGACAATACGCATAAAGCGCATCAGGTTGCATCCGGTGATGCAACCCCGCCAGCCGGCCACCCCAATCAGTCGTAACCATGTTCTTTGACATGATCCATCAGCCCTTTGACGACCGCAAAGCACATCAGAAACATGACGACGGCAAAGGGCAGCCCGGTGCTGATGGCCGCGGTTTGCAGGGCCACCATGCCACCTCCCAGCAGAAGAATCGCCGCAACGGTGCCTTCGAGGATGGCCCAGAACAGCCGTTGGGGCTTGGGCGGATCCGGGTTGCCGCCGGCCGTAATGATATCGATCACCATTGAGCCCGAATCCGAAGAGGTCACAAAAAAGAAAATGACCACGACCATCGCCAGAATAGACGTCACCAAACTAAGCGGGAAACTCTCCAGGAAGACAAACAGGGAGACCGGGATGTTTTCCTGAACCGCTTTGGCCATGCCACCGGCCGCGAACCGTTCGATATAAATGGCGCTGTTGCCGAAAACGGTCATCCAGGTAAAGGTCACCAGGGTCGGAACGACCAGCACACAGGCCAGATATTCGCGCAGGGTGCGCCCGTAGGAGATGCGGGCAATAAACATCCCCACGAATGGACACCAGGCGATCCACCACGCCCAGTAAAAAATGGTCCAGCCATTTTGCCAGGTGCCGCCTTCGGTATAGGTCTCGTTCCAGAAGCCCAGATCAAAAAAGTTCTGCATGTAATTGCCCAGGTTTTCGATCCACCCGTTGAACAAAAACAGGGTCGGACCCAGAAGCGCAACAAAGAGCATCAACAGCAGGGCCAGAGCAATATTGATGTTACTGAGCAGTTTGATGCCGGCTTCGAGGCCGCGCACCACCGACCAGGTGGCCAGCGCCGTGATGCAGGCAATCAGTATCACCTGAACGCCGGCGTTTTGCGGGATGCCGAATAGGTGCGCCAGGCCGGCGTTAACCTGCTGCACGCCGAAGGCCAGTGAGGTGGCGACGCCGTACAGGCAGGAGATGGTGGCCAGAATATCGATGGTGTTTCCCAGCCCGCCATAGATGCGCTCTTTTAAAATCGGATAGAATACATTGCGAATCGACAGTGGAAGGCCCTTGGTAAAGCCGAAAAACGCCAGCCCCAAACCAATCAGCGCATAGATGCCCCAGGGATGGAATCCCCAGTGCAGATAGGTCAGCTGCATGGCCACCTTGGCACTCTCGATGGTGCCAGGCTCAGAAAGCGGGTTGGCCACGTAGTGGAACATGGGTTCGGCCACCCCGTAAAAGAGAAGGCCGATGCCCATGCCCGCGCTAAACAGCATGGCAAACCAGCTCAGATAGCCGAATTCGGGCTCGGCGTCCGGCCCGCCGATGCGCAGCCTCCCCAAAGGCGATACCATGATCCCGATACAGGTGGCCAACACGACGTTCATGGTCAACACCAGAAACCATCCGGTGTAGTTGCACATCCAATTCTTTATGCCTGAAAACAGATTTACGGCGGCATCGCCGGCGAGGATCGTAAAGATCACGCCGGCAAAAATCAGCCCGGCGGCGACAAAAAATACCACTGGCTGGATATCGTATTTCAAGATCTTGTTGTCCAAATTCTTGATTGTTTCTGCAGTCCTGATTTTAAAATCTTGCTCGGCCATAAAACACCTCCTTCACCCCCTCCATTGGCAAATGAAACAAGGGATTCTCGAATGCAACGCATCAGATTCGGATTTATTTTTCGGCCCTTCATCGCGGCCAGCCGGCCTGAAATGGATCCGGCTGCCAGCACATGCATGGTTTTTTGGTGTGTTGCAGAACGCTGTTGCCCATGCTTGAGCTGTGCTTAGTCATCTCCCAAACATTCGCCTTCAATTCGTTGTAAGATGATGCGGTCTTTTTCAACGATCATCTCAAAGCAATCCCCCAGGGTAAAGCCGGTTTTTTCAAGCATCTCTTTTGAAAAAATGATCCCCTCCTTTTTCACCTTTGGTTTTTCCTCCGGGGAATAATCAAAGAGACCGTCGATGACATAGATTTTCTTGTCAGATTCCTGGAGCATCGCCAGATGTTCCCGCAGGGTAAACGGGGATATTTTTAGCTCTTTGGTAATTTCCTTGGCGCTCATCCCCTTTTCAATCATGTCTCTGAGCCTGTCCGGATCATACCGGATACTGTAATCGCCTTTCGCCATTAAAAACACCTCCTTTCCATCTAATTTTAGTTTACTCCATCAGCGCTTCTTTTCCTGACCGACGCCCAGCTCCTCACGCACAAAACGGATGCTATCCACAACCGCCTGATACTCCCGGCGGCGGGCTTCGCCGCGGCCGTCGGCACCGGGATCGAATTCCACTTCGATGTTGAGGCGTGTCATATCGGGGTTTGCATTGATGACCTCAAATACCTCGCGCATAGGGACATCGCCGGTACCGGTGGCAACCCCGGTGATGCGGCAGCCGTATTGATCAAAAACGATGCGATGATCGGAAAAATGATTGGTGAAGGATACCGGTGCCAGCTTGCGGACAGCGGTCAGCGGATCTTCACCCACCATCAGTGAATTATTGGTGTCAACGCAGGCCCCCACATACGGGTGGTTGACGCGGTTAATGATCCATAGCACTTCATCACTGAACGCTTCGGTGTGATTTTCCAGACAGAGCCGGACACCGGCACTCTGGGCCACAGGCGCGGCCGCTTCAGCCTTGCGCGCAACTTTTTCCAGCTGGGGAATCACCTTCGGATGAAATGCCGAGCCGCAAACAGGATGCGGACGCCGGACATCCATGCTGATTTTGCCGATGTCTGAGCCCAGCGCTTCAGCGATGGCAATCCCCTCCTCCATCGAATGGGTCAGACGATCATCGTATTCGGATGCATCCAGCGAAAAGTTATACTCCAGAAATAGCCCCTTTTCTTCAGCAGCCCGGCGTACCGTTTGCAGATGAGCCGGATCCGTTGCACCCAGATCCGCAGCCGTCAGGTGTAGCCCGTCGAGCCCTAACTTCACGGCCTCGTCCAGCAAACCGAATATGTCCCAAACCGGTTCCCATTGCAGCTTGAAGCCGCCCCAGTTCTGTCCCATGCCGTGCAAATGCAGACTGTAGGTATGTAAGCCCAATCGCATAACGAACGCTCCTATTGCGGTAAAATCACAAAATTCCCAATATGTTTTTTGGCCAGAAACACTTCCTGCGCTTTTCTGATGTCATTAACTGAAAATTCCCCGGCCAGCAGCGGCCGAATGTCGCCTTTTTCGATGTAGCCAACCAGATTGTCAAATATCCCCGGCGGCATGACGGTGGCCCCGTGCATTTCAAGATCTTTTAGGTAAAGGGTGCGCAAATCCAGCTCGACAATCGGTCCGGCGATTGCCCCAGACGTCACGTAGCGCCCTCCTCGGCACAACAGATTAAACCAGATCGAAAAATCTGGTCCCCCGACAACATCGGCGACGACATCGACTTCATCACCCGGTATAATTTCACCCATCTGATGCGCAAAGTCTTTTTGCTTTCTATCGACAACTTCGTCGGCTCCTAAATCTCGAATAGCATCCATTTTTGCCTGGCTGGTCATCGCCAGCACCCATGCCCCTCTTCTTTTGGCCAATTGCACCAGGGCTGAACCCACTCCGCCGGAAGCACCCGGTATAAGTATTTTTTCGTCTTCACCAAGCCTGACACGATGCAACATGTGTTCGGCGGTCGAATAGGAGCAGGGAAAGGTGGCCAGTTCAGCGTCCGTCAACCTGGAATTTATCACAAACGCATTTTCGGCGGGCAAGGTCGTATACTGCGCAAAGCCGCCATTGCGCTCGCTGCCGACATAACCCGCCAGATTTCGATTTTCCGGGTCGGACGGATCGCGCAGCCAGGGATCAACCAGGACGCGCTCTCCAATGCGTTCTGCAGAAACACCATCACCCACCGCCACAATACGACCAGCAACATCAGCACCCTGAATGCGCGGAAAAACAAATGCAGCGCCGCCCCAGGTGGTATCTTCTTCCGATAACCGGTCCAGGCCCTCTAAATCGCCGCTTGAAGTGGTGCCGCTGCTAATCGATTTTGAATACCATCCGATGCGGGTATTGATATCGGTGTTATTGATGCCGCAGGCACCCACTTTGATGAGCACTTCGTTGGCTTTGGGCTCCGGCCGCGGTATATCATCACGTACGACAATTTTATCTAATCCGCCATGCCCGGTGAGAATCGCCGCGGTCATAGTGTCCGGAAGAGCCATTTTACTTCCTTCCTTTCGGGCAGTGTCAGCTGACGGTGCGTTAATTTTTATTTTGCAGTTTTGGGATAGAGTTGTAATCGAACAACGACTTCATTTTGAGAAGCGTTATTTTCTGCTGCGTATGTCAACCACAGGGCGGCTTTCAGATTTTTCTCCGGATGCGCCCAGGAGGCATATAATTGTCTGAGAATCGGTTCCGCTCTTTTTTGGCCGTCATGGGAATTCTCCCAATTTCTCTGGCATGTTTCAAAAGCTGACCGCCAGCCCCTGCCGTTAAAATAAGCATCGTAAAATTCAAGGACTTCAGTCGGTGGATTGTTTGCCTGCACGCGATAGGTAACGGATCTGATTTCATTGGAGGCATCAAAGTGCTCTTCACGTTTATAACCTCCTTGAAAGATCGGAATCTTAATGGTCGGATGCGGATCTATTGGTGAACTGCTCGAAAGGGTAGGACTTAAATACACGCAGATAATTAGAATGAATGAATAATTGTATTTGGATTTTAGCTTCATTCTCTTCAATATTTTGTTTTTTATTTGTAGAAGCTGTCAGAAAATTGTAGATCGCGCTTAAGGGCAAGGCGTCGATTCGGTTTAAAAACGGAGCGTACACGTAAGTACGTGAGTATTTTAAATCGAATCGCAACGCAGCCATTGAGCGTTAGATGCAATTTTCTGACAGCTTCTAGTGGCTCATGAGGGTCTTGCCTTTTTTAATCACGCCTTCTTTGAAACGGGTCGGTCGCAAAGGATTGTCCTCAGGCGCCAGCTTTCCGGTGACGAGCTCACTGATGCGCTTGCCCGCCTCCGGAGAGAGCATCACACCGGCCCAATAGCCGCAGTTGACATAAAATCCGGGAACTTCGGGTAATGGGCCGATAAGGGGCTGGTCGTCAGGCGTATACATATAGTACCCGGCTGATGTATTCATATCGGGTTGTTTGACCGTCTTTTCAATTTCTTCGAAAAACGGTGTCAGGCGCCTGACCTTGTCCAAGGCTATAGCCGGAAACTCCCAATCGGTATTCACCTTCTCGGAAGGCTCGCTGACCGGCTCGTCCGAATCGACCCAGCCGATAATCACCCCCCCCGGTTCGGGGCGCCAGTAGGAATTGTTGTTGACATCGATGGTAAACGGAGCATTTTCAGGAATCGGTACAGAGGTCTGGATATAAACCTTTTGGCGACGAACCGGCTCCAGCGGCAAATCCAGGTTGACCATGCGCCCCACCGCAGCAGCGAATGGTCCGGCGGCGTTTACCACGGTGCGAGTCTGCAGGGTTCCCCGATCCGTCTCCACCGCACAGATCCCTTTTTGATCCATTTGGATTCCTGTGGTTTTGGTGTTGATGAAAAACCGGGCGTCACATCCTTTGGCAAATCCCTGGGTGGTCTCATGACACGACAGCCAGCCGTCCCGCTGTCGAAAGGTCGCGGCCAATACAGAAGGAGAAAGAAAAGGAAATCGGGCGAGGATTTGATCACGTTCCAGGAATTCTGAATCCGTGACGCCTAACTGGTGCTGCTGTACCACGTTCTCTTTGAGTTCGTCAACCGTTTCCCGGTCATCGGTCAGAAAGAGATATCCCTGTTGTTTGATGGAAATGCTGTAGCCCGGGATACCGATGATTTCATCGAAATGCTCGAACATCTCGATACTCGGAATGGCCAGGGCGGCCATGGCCGGCTCTGCAAACTGGGCCCGAAAGCATTCCGCCGATGCCGGTGTGGTCAGGGTTGACAGACCGTCGCGCATCTCCACCACAACGACGTCCCAACCGGCCCGGGAAAGCCAGAAAGCCGTGGCCGTGCCGACAATGCCGCCGCCGATGACGACCGCATCGGTTTTACTGAAATCGTTTTCGCCCGGCGTAAAGATCTTACCCATATCTCTACCTCCCTTCAAACCCTCACAGGTCTGTGTTGCCGAACCAAAGAAGCTGTAATTCTTTTCCATCTCAGCTTCTCCGACAAATTCGAAATTCGAAGCACAAAATTCGAAACAATATCAAAATCCGAATACTCGAAATCCAAAACAAAGCAATTGACTCATGCTATATTCCAAAAACACCCCCTAAAAAAGTCCTCTTGCCTCAAAATCCTCTACGACCTCCTGGAGGCCAACGCCTTGCAGTGTCTGTTTTGTTGGAATCCCATTCTTGTCCCAGCCTCTGGCTGTATAGTACCAACTCAGCAGATTGTGTATATCGTCTGTGGGTATAATATGTCCCTGGTTGGGCCCATCGGCAATGGGATCATCGGTTAGTCGTGCCGGGGGCATGTCGAGATGCCGGCCGAAACCGTCTATCTCACGAATCGAAAACGCCCGCGTCAGATGCCAGATGCGCTCAGAAACAGTCAGAAGATCGGCCCAGGTTTTCTTTACGCCGGTGATCAGCGAATACAGCTCGGCGTAATGTTCTTCCTCAAAACCCAGCTCCATCATTTGAAGTCGACAATTTCCCAGCGCATCGAATAAAGAACGCTTGTGCTGGGATGCGATCACATATTCGGCGCTGCGCTCGCTGGCAACCGCCTTGGGTTGCGCTTCAATCTCCGTCTCAGAGGCAATCAGATCGTGCACGTTGGTCCAGGCGCCGGCGATATCGTGCCCCAGCACCCAGGCCCGGTTGTGATGTGCTCCCACATCAGCCGTCAGATAGGCCAGCATCATCGAGGGGGCATTGCGGCATTCGTAACCCGACCACTCCAAACCCTTGACGTGGATGGCAAATCGTTCCGATCCCTTACCTGTCCTTTCGGCAGCAAGCTTGACACCTTCGGCCAACAGGTCGCCGATTCCTTCCCGCTTTGCGATCTTATCCAGCAGGAAAACAACCGAATCCAGGTCCGAAAAATCGATCTCGAGCCCGATGTCGTCACGGCCTAAGATTCCTTTCTGGAAACATTCGATGGCCCAACCCAGTACAACTCCGGCGGAGATGGTATCGATACCCAGTTCGTCGCATAAATAATTCGCATAAGCCACTTCTTCGATGGTCTTTAAAACGCAATTGCCACCAAACAACGCAATGGTTTCATATTCGGGCCCTTCCACATAGGCCGACCCCACGGAGGTCTTGGTGTGCCCGTACTTGCCGCAGGGAGTGGGACAGCCAAAGCATCCTTTGTCGGTTATTTTCAGACGCTCGAGGATGGCTTTGCCGTTTATGTTTTTATAATGGTCAGCATGTGAGGTCTGGAAATTGCGGGTGGGAAATACGCCGACTTCATTCGTCCAATTGGTTATCCCAGCCGTTCCCTCCGGCGTCCAGCCTTCAAAACCGGGTTTCGCCATCACCTTTTGATAGGCCTCTTTGCCTTTGGCATACGCCTTTTGCAGGTCGGCCACCGGTATGCTGCCGGTACCTTTAACGGCAATCGCCTTTAGATTTTTGCTGCCCATCACCGCCCCAACGCCGGTCCTGCCGGCCTGGCGCCCAAAATCATGGGAAATGCATGCATAGCGCACAAGGTTCTCACCGGCCGGCCCAATGGTTATTACCTGATAATCAGCTCCCAGATGATCTTTAAAATTTCTCTCCGCTGTAATCGAACCCTGTCCCCAGTATTCGGCGGCCGGACGAATCTCAACCGTATCATCATGGATGAACAAAAAGCTCGGTCGCTCGGCCTTGCCGGTAATCACCAGCACATCATAGCCGGCATATTTCAGTTGTGGGCCAAAATGCCCGCCCATATTGCTGTCGGCATAGCCGCCGGTGGCCGGTGATTTCGTGCCGAAATGGGTCTTGCCGCTGGCCGGCAGAAAATGACCGGTCAGTGGGCCGGTGGCCACAACCAGCATGTTTTCTGGATCATAGGGTCCAATGCCCCGGGGAATCTCATCATAAAGCATTTTGGCCACAAAGCCTCTGCCACCGATGAAGTTTCCCACCAGCACGTCGGGCAGCGGCTCCCGCCGAACCGTCTCATGACTCAGATGAACGCGCAGAATCGTATCTGCATATCCATACCGCATTTAGGCCACCTCGCTTTCTGGTGCTTCTTCACAAATAATCGCATTTCGCGGACAAGTGCGCGCGCATTCTCCACAGTGATTACATTTTGCAGGAATATCAGAATCTTTTTGTGCAAACATCACATCATACGGACAAACCTCGATACATATCATGCATCCCGTACATGTCTCTGGATCCACGACATAAGCGCCTTTTTGAAGTTGAATGGCATCTTCCGGGCAGTTATCGGCGCATACTCCACACTGGTCACAGAGGTGAATACGATAATCGCCTGGAGCGGGAAAGCGGGCTTCAATCCGCAACAATGCTTTGGATAAATTGACTTCCTGGAAATTGACAATGGCACAGGCCAGCCGGCATG
>JASFGH010000093.1:0-10253 GCA_050123865.1 Desulfobacterales bacterium
GATCTTTTCGAGGTCTCCGAATTTCAGATCCGCCACGATCAGATTTTCTTTACCGCCAGTATCTTTTTTGAGAATGTGTCCGGCAGGGTCCAGCACGACCGCCAGACCCGGGAAATTAAGTTCATTTTGATTGTTTCCGGTCTGGTTGCAGGCAATCACAAACAGACCGTTGTCAAAAGCGCGTGCGGGCAGATGGCGCATCCATGAATCAAATTTTTCAGCAGGTGTGCCCCGGGGAGAGGCGTGCGGCATAAAGATCGCATCCGCACCTTCAGTGGCCATGCGGGTGGAAAGCTCGGGGAAATGCGCGTCATAGCAAAGCTGGATTCCCAGTTTGAAACCACTGATGTCAAACAGCGGGATGGCATCTCCGGCTGTAAATATTTGACTTTCCGGTGGCGCAATATGGATTTTGCGGTATATGCCGACCATGCCCTGGGCAGTGGCAACCAGATGGCTGGCAAATACACGGCCTGCGAGGTCTGCTTCGGCCAGCCCTGCCAGGATAGCAATATCATAGGTCTGTGCCATCTCTGAAACCGATTGACTGATTTTCCCCGGCACCATTTCGGCTACTTTTTGGATATTGGCACTGCTGCTGTAACCGGTAATATTCATTTCCGGAAAGCAGACCACATCCGCTTTCTGCTTTTTAGCGGCTCCAACCCAACCGGCCATGCGTTCCAGATTGTCAGCGATACGGCCAACCGGGCAGTTTAAAATAACAGCAGCAATGCGAATGTCGTTCTTCATAATGGGTTCAGGTGTCAGTGTTCAGGTGTCAGCAAAACCCTGGTTTCAGGCGTCGGCCCTTCTAATGGACCCTGACACCCGACACCTGAAACCTATACCTGAAATTCTGCCTTGATCTTAAACAGTTTTGTTGCGGGTAAATTGAGAATATCGGTTACACCGGTATCCGCTGCAATTTGCTTGAGATTGGCTTCAATTTCGTCCATGCTGGGAGCAATAAATGTAAACCAGACATTAAACGAATTATCGCGACGGTAGTTGTGGGTAACTCCCGGGTAACGGTTTACGACGTCAGCAAAATGGTTGATTTTATCCGGAGGAACTTTAGCGGCGCAAAGTGTGCTGACGAATCCAAGCGCATGCGGCGTGAAATTGCCGCCGATGCGACGGATAACACCGGTGTCTTTCATGCGCCGGACGCGTTTGATAACCTCATTTTCCGATAGATCCAGCTGTTGGCCCATGGTCTTGTAGGGACGGGGTGTCAGAGGAAAATCGGACTGGATCCGGTTTAAAATCGCCCGGTCAATATCATCAATTTTATCTTCAGCAGGACTGTTCATTGCTTATTTATTCCTGTTTTTATGCAGGATTCAGGATCTAAATTTTGCGTCCAGAATACGGACATGAATCTTACGCGTTCGCGGGCCGTCAAATTCACAGAAAAAAATCCCCTGCCAGGTACCGAGCACCAGGGCACCGTTTTCAATTGCCAGCAATTCTGTAGCGCCAACGAGAGTTGCCTTTACGTGCGCCGGTGAGTTGCCTTCCAGGTGTTTATAGTTGGCTTCCCAGGGAACGATCTGATTTAAAACCATCTGGATATCGCCCCGCACGCTTGGATCGGCGCTCTCATTGATGGTAACCGCACCGGTAGTGTGGGGAACATACAGCATGCACAGGCCGTCGCTAACGCCGGATTGTCTAACCTGTTCAGCGATCTGGGATGTAATGTCGATCAGCTCCGTCCGGGATTTCGTTTTTACGCTTAAAATCATGAAGTCCTCCCAAACAAAAAAGCCCTGCACGCGCTGCAGGGCCTTTCGAAAATAAAATGTGTTTAGGATTTCGGAAGATTAGACACATCCGGTGGGTTTTGGAAGGCCAGCCATCTTACAGGCGCCTTTGCCCGGTCCGGAGGGGAACAATTCATAAATATGTTTCAGTTTAAAACCGGTGACTTTGGACAGCACGCGAACCATCGGGGCAATGCCGTTTTTCTCGTAATACTCGCGCAAAACTGCGATCACTTTTTGATGCTCCTCATTCAGTTCCTCGATGCCTTCTTCTTTTTTAACCCATTGGACCCACTCTTGGCACCAGTTTTCATATGAATCGATGAACCCGTCTTCGTCGACCGTAAATTCTTTTCCCATGAATTCTACACTTGGCATTTAAACATCCTCCTTGTTGGTGATTAATATATAAACGATTATCTATTGCGGCCGCAGCCTTTTGAGCTTAAATTTAAAATGCAATTTTTATCGTAATTGACATCACATTGTCAACATAAAAGATTCGCATTTATTTTCAAACGGCAAACCGGTCAAATTGAGCATTCTAAAGTTTAAAATATTAAATAAAAATAGTTGCTCTATTCATTTTTCTTCATTTTCGTCTGTTAAAAAATCTGGCAATCGAAACATATTTATGACAACCGCTATATTACCGGAAATTCTAGACCTAATATTCACGGGGCGTTTTATTGATTTCTGCAAGAGTGAAAACAGGCCCGTCTTTGCAAACAAATTCTTTGCCGATATTGCAGCGCCCGCACATGCCGATCCCGCATTTCATGCGATTTTCAAGGGACATGATAATGCGATCATCAGCATATCCAAGTTTATCCAAAACCGGCTGGGTAAACTTAATCATGATGGGTGGGCCGCACACGATGGCAAATGTGTCATCGCCGCCCGGCGGCGCTTTTTGCTCGGTGATGGTCGGCGTAAACCCAGTGTTGTATTTCCAGTTGGGATCATCGGTGCCGTCGACGGTGATGTGCATGTTGATATCATCTCTTTTTTCCCACTCAATCAGCTCGTCCCAGTACATCAACATGCCCGGTGTGCGGGCGCCGTAGATAACATGAATATCATTAAATTTAGATCGGTTGGCCGGATCCAGCATGTAGACGATCGATGAGCGTAGGGTGGTAAAAGCAAATCCGCCGCCGATCAGCAGTACGTTTTTACCTTCCATCTGCTCCCATGGGTACCAGTTGCCCAGGGGACCGCGCACGCCCATAATATCGCCCTCTTTCATGGCATGCAGATAGGACGAGACCAGCCCCACCTTGTTGACGGTAAACATAAGATATCCTTTCTCCGTCGGCGATGAGGCAATTCCAATGGGTATTTCGCCTTTTCCGGTCACAGACAGTTCGGCAAACTGGCCTGCGCGATAGCTGAATTTTTCTTCATCTTCCGGATTTAAAAAGACAAATCTAAATGTTTTCAAATTTTTATCTTCGGTTTCGACACTAATGCCATCGATGCGAACCGGATACGGCAGATATGGATTTAACACAATACCTCCCCCATGTTAATTGAATATTCAATATTCAATCTAAAATCCTCAATTATTTAGACTTCACATGCCTCTGCTGAGGCGACGTGACTGTTCATATATCCACAAACACGGCGGATGTCGATATTCACCGGACAGAGGCGAATGCAGCGGCCGCATCCGACACATTGTATGCCGGCATCATATTTATCGACATAATATTTTAGCTTATGCATAAATCGCTGGCGAACCCGATGCAATTTAGTGCCACGGGGATTGTGCCCGGAACCATGCAGGGTGAACAGCGGATACATGCAGCTGTCCCAATTGCGAATGCGGCAGCCACGATTGCCGCGGTTTTCATCCTGAATGTCAAAACACCAGCAGGTCGGGCACGCATAGGTGCAGGTGCCGCAGTTAATGCAGGAAAAGGAAACTTCCTCCCAGAATTTGGCATTGTATAATTCGTTGGTGTCAATTTGCCGCAGGTTGTCGGTCTTTACAAAAGCTGATATTTTTTCTTCGGCGACCTTCTTTTTGCTTTCGATTTCCTTAAGGGCTGATTTTTCGTCTACCGTAGTGGTCCATCCGGCTGCTGACAGAAATGCTTCACCTTTTTCTGTGAGGACTTTGGCCCAGTATTGGTCGCCATTGTCGATCAGCAGCAGATCCAGCGCTTCTTCATGATAGGGCCCGCACCCGGCGGTAGTACAAAAACAGGTGCTGCAGGGCGATTCACAGGCCAGCCCCATCAGAGTGGTCGCTTCATATGCCTTGATCCAATACGGATCCTTATAATCTGGGGTGTCAAAATTGAGCCTGACCAGCTCAAAGGCTTTGGCATCACAGGGCCGAATACCGATGACTGCCTGCGGTCTATCGTCCTTATCGACTTCCTTGAGAATGTGGTGATCTTCCTCGTTTTCATCCAGAGAATACTCGAACATCACTTCGGTTTGGGGATAAATGATCGACTTGGGTGACAGCCGCGTGTTTAAGCAACTTAAATCTGGCATTTGCCCGGCTTCGAGCTGTTTAAAATTATAAAAATCCGCTTCCTTGACCGGGCCGAACAGACGATAGGATTCAAATAATTTCTGGAGTCCGTCTTCCCAATTCTCTTTGTCAATTTGAACAATTTTCATTTCAATGGCCTTAGTCTGTCAGTTGTCAGTGGTTAGTTGTCCGTTGGGATTGCAACGGATGACGTGCGACGGACAACAGACGTTTTTATTTGATAAAATCATCCGGATCGCCGGGTTTATAGGTATCCAAAGGTGGGCGTACATCCGGGTCCAGGCCGGCTTCCCAGCCAAACAGCTCCAGACAATCCTTTTCCAGCTTTTTGGTGAAGACACGCATATTGATACCCACCGGGCACGAACGCTCACAGGCGCCACAATCAGTGCAGCGACCGGCACAATGGTAAGCCCTCAAAAAGTGAAAAGTGCTCACATCCGTGGGATCCTGGCCCTTGCCCACCCATTGCGGCCGGGATTCATCGGTAAAGCAGGTCGGGCAATAACAAAGCGGACAGGCATTGCGGCAGGCATAGCACCGAATGCAGGGTTCCAGAAGTTTCTCAAAGTAAGCGGCTTTTTCCTTTGCCGTCAGGGCTTCAATTTCGCGCACGTCCGTGTAGCGGTCCACATCGGTCTGCTCTTCAACCGGATCGGCCACCAGTTCATCATGAATGACCGGATTGCGGTGATGACACACCGAGCAGTTTTGCTGAAGCACTTCTTTTTTGTCAATGGTTTTTTCGATGCCACCGCCTTTGATGGTTATGGTGCTGGCATCCTCGATAACCTCCCCGATTTCCCCTTCGAACATGGCCGATATTTTACGACGGTCGATCATCCCCTTGCAGGGCACACCGATGATGATGAGCTGATCGCGCTTGATTTTATTTTCAATGATATGGGTCACAATATTACGGGAATCGCATCCTTTGGCCAGAATGCCGATTTTCTCGGTGCGGTTCGTCACATAATTGCACAGGTTAATGCCGCAATTGCTGTCCCAGACGAAGTGTTCGACCGCTTCGGGGGTTCTGGCAAAATGGGGCTCATTCATCATCGGGACGGTGCCCTTGCGGAACCCGATGACCATTTCCACCTGGTCTTCTTCCAAAAGCCGTTTGGAAATTTCTTTAATTTTATCGATGTACCTCAGCATCTTAAGCGACCTCTGGCATGGTTTTGACTAACGTTTTATTGGGTCCCAGCTCTTCGATGGCTTGGGTGACCTCAGTGACCACCTGCACAAACTTGGTGGACTCCGCCGAGGAGACCCAGGAAAACTGCAGGCGGCCGGGTTCAATTCCCATATGCTCCATCAGGTTTTGAAACAGAGCAAATTTGCGTCGGGCATAGTAATTACCTTCCAGGTAATGGCATTCGCCGGGATGTCACCCGGATACCCAGACACCGTCTGCGCCCTCGCGCAAAGCGGCCATAAAAAATTTCGGGTCCATCCTGCCGGTACAGGGGATGCGAACGACCCGAATGTTGGTTGGATATTCCATCCGACCCACACCTGCCAGGTCGGCAGCCCCATAGCTGCACCAGTTGCACAAGAAGGCAACGATTTTGGGTTCCCAATCGGACATTTTTTAATACTCCTTAATTTTGCTGCTGACTGCTGGCTGACAGTGCAGTCATTATCAGATGGTCGTCAACACCCAGCACCCACTGTTCAGAGTCACATTCAATATCAGACGGCTTCGCTTAACGTAAAAATTTGAGCAAAGATCTGCTCGTTGTCAAACCCCTTCAGATGGATTGCGCCGGAGCGGCACGAGGCCACGCACAGCCCGCAACCCTTGCACAGCACCGGATTGATCTGGGCTCTGCCGGCAAAGGGTCCCTCTTCTGTAAAAGTGGGCGCTGAATATGGACATACGGATACGCACACCCCGCACTCACTGCACAGCATGGGATCGGTTTCGGCGATAGTGCCGCTGGTAAAAATGGTCTTGCGCGCCAGCAACGCCACAGCGCGGGAGGCGGCCGCCTGCCCCTGGGCGATGGATTCATCGATGGGTTTGGGATAATGCGCCATGCCGCATAGAAATACGCCGTCGGTGGCAAATTCAACCGGTCCCAGTTTGGCATGCCGTTCCACAAAAAAACCGTCCTCATTCAGCGGAACTTTAAAAAAGGTCGCTAGATTTTCGACCTTATTGGGCACGATGGCCGTTGCCAGACTGATCAGATCGGTTTCGATTTGCACTGGCTGCCCGATGACATGATCGGTGACCCGGACGAATAATTTGCCGTCCTTGCTGAGCACTTCGGGTTTCTTCTCAAGGCTGAAACGAATAAAAATCACACCGGCTTCGCGCGCCTGTTTGTATAGTTCCTCTCGCTCCCCATAAGTGCGCATCTCCCGATAAAGCACAAATACGTTCATCTCGGGGTTCAGTTTTTTGAGCTCCATCGCATTGTCGACCGAATGGGTACAACACACTCGTGAACAATACGGCCGCTGGGGCTCGCGTGAACCAACACACTGGATAAACACCGCCGTATTTATTTTTTTCAGGGCAGCGTCCTTTTCAATAAATTTGCGATCGAGCTCCAGACTGGTCAGAATGCGCGGGTCTTTACCGTACTGGTATTCGTCGGGTTGATACGGCGATGCCCCGGTGGCCATGACGGCTACCCCGTGTTCGAGAATCGCTTCGTTCCCATTGACCGCCAGGGTGGATTCGAAATTACCGACAAACCCTTCTACCTGCTTGATTTCGGTCTCAAGATGAACATGAATCTTTTTATTTTTCTGGATGTCTTTGATCAGCGCGTCCAGTTTTTCTGGTACACTGTCGCCGGAAGCGGTGCGAAAGATCTTGCGGGCCTGGCCCCCCAGCTCGGTATCTTTTTCAACAATGTGGGTTTCATATCCCTGGCGCGCCAGGCTTCTGGCTGCGGCCATGCCGGAGATGCCGCCGCCAACGACCATGGCGGTTTGATTGATCTCTAGCTCCGCCTCCTTGAGCGGCGCCATCAAAGCCACCTTATGAACCGCCATGCGGACCAGGTCTTTGGCTTTTTTGGTGGCCAGTTCCGGATTGTTTTTATGCACCCAGGAGTCTTGATTGCGGATGTTGGCCATCTCAAACAGATATTTGTTTAAGCCGGCGTTGAGCAATGTTTCCTGAAAGAGCGGCTCATGAGTTTTAGGCGTGCAGGCCGCCACCACGACGCGATTTAATTTTTTCTGTTGGATAATCTGGGTCATGGTTTCCTGCGTGTCCTGGGAGCAGGAATACAGGTTATCGCTCGTATATTCCACGTAGGGCAGGGAGGCGGCATATTCGGCCACTGCGGGCACATCCACGACCCCGGCGATGTTGATGCCGCAGCGGCAAACAAAAACACCGATCCGCGGGCGCTCATTGGTGACGTCTGTTTCCGGAACGATTTCCGGTGTTTTGGTTTCCGTGTGACGGGCTGTGCTCAATAGTTCTCCGGCTGCCGTTGCGGCGGCGCTGGCATCCACTACCGACTGGGGTATGTCTTTCGGGCCCTGGAAAGCGCCGCAGACAAATATGCCTTCTTTGGAGGTGGACACTGGATTAAAGTCCGGTGTTTTGCAAAAGTTTGCATCAGTGAGCTGTAAATCCAGGCGCCGGGCAAGTTTTGCGACCTCGGAAGGGGTCTGCATACCGATCGAAAGGACGATCATATTAAAAACGTCCGTTTTGAGTTCACCGTCATCCGTCACGTAGCGGACTGATAAATCGCCGGAGTCGCCGGCCGGATCAATGGTGTGAACCCGGCTGCGTAAAAAACGAACGCCCTGTTTTTCCTTTGCGTTGTTGAAAAAGCGCTCAAAATCTTTCCCATGGGTGCGCATGTCCATGTAGAAAATAGCGCAGTCCAGATCATCGCCGGCATGTTCCTTGGCGATAACGGCTTCTTTGATGGCGTACATACAGCACACCGACGAGCAGTGTGAATTGTCGCAACGATTTAAATCGCGAGATCCCACGCATTGAAACCAGGCAATCTTTTTGGGCTCGCTGTGGTCGGAGGGACGTACAAGGTGACCCCCTGTGGGGCCGGATGCAGAAAGAATGCGCTCCATCTCCATGGAGGTGATGACATTGGGGTGTTGGGCATAGTTATAGGCATCGAACTGTGACGGATCAAAGGGTTCAAAGCCCGGTGCCAGGATTATCGAGCCGACATTGAGTTCGACAATTTCGTCTTTTTGGCTATGATCAATGGCGTCCACCCCGCAGAATTCAGCGCAGATCTTGCATTCACCGGTCTTGAAATGGACGCAAACATCGCGGTCGATAGCCGGCGTATTGGGCACGGCCTGGGCATATGGCACATAGACGGGTTTGCGACCTTTCAGACCCATTTCATATTCAGAAGAAATGGGTCTCGCTTTTCGAGGGGTGTGCTGTGCTTTGATTTTTTCCAGGGTAATGTGTCCTGTCGGACAGACGGAAGCACAGGCACCGCATGCAATGCAAAGATCCGTCTGCTCATGAAAGGGGGTATCCACTTTCAGATCAAGCCCCCTTTCGGTCAGCGTAATGGCATTGGCTCCCATCCTCTCACAGGTGCGGGTGCACAGCCCACAAAGGATGCAGGTATCGGTTTCTTTCTCAAACCGTGTTTCCTCGATTCCATATTGTTTGGCGAGGTCATTTAAAATCGGCACTTCCGAACAACGGGCCAGCAGCAATTCCACAATCAACTTGCGCCCCTGGTGAACCGCCTCAGAGTCCGTTTTGACTTCCATACCCTCCCAGATGGGATAGTTGCAGGCCGTCACAAAGCGGGTTCTGCGTCCGTCGAACAATTCCACCGTACACAGGCGGCACATGCCGGCCGGCTCCAGGGCCTTGTGATGACACAAGGTCGGGATATCGATACCATATTTTTCGGCGACTTGAAGAATATACTGGCCTTCTTCGCCCTGTACCGTCTTTCCGTTGAGTTTAAACGTTACCATGTTTGGTCTTCTTTCTTGGATTTAACAGATCTTGACTGCATCAAATTTACAGGCGTCGTAGCAAATGCTGCACTTAATGCATTTTTCCTGATCAATGGTGTGCGATTCTTTCTTCTCGCCGGATATAGCCTCCTGAGGACATTTCCGAAAGCACACGTGACATCCAGTGCAGTTATCTTCATCGATTTCATAATGAAAAAGCGGTTTGCATACGCCGGCCAGACATTTTTTATCGCGTATGTGGGCCTCGTATTCTTCACGGAAATAAAGAATATTGGTTAAAACCGGATTTGGCGCAGAGGTACCCAGTCCGCAAAGTGAAAATTTCTGCATCATCATGCCCAGTTCTTCCAGCATTTCGATATCACCGTCTTTGCCGTTGCCTGCGCATATATCGGTTAATATGGCCAGCATTTGCTTGAGACCCTCACGGCAGGGATTGCACTGGCCACAGGATTCGTCTTTTAAAAAATCGACGAAATAGCGGGCGACATCCACCATGCAGGTGTCCTGATCCATGACAATCATGCCGCCGGATCCCATGATGGACCCGACCTTGGCCAGTTCGTCAAAATCGACGCCCAGGTCCAGAAATTGTTCGGGAATACATCCGCCCGACGGACCTCCGGTTTGAACCGCCTTGAACTCCTTGCCTTTGGGAATGCCGCCGCCAATATCATAGATGATGGTCCGCAACGTCGTTCCCATCGGAACTTCAACCAAGCCAGTGTTGACGACTTTGCCGACCAGCGAAAATATTTTGGTGCCCTTGCTTCTATCGGTGCCGATCGATGCATACCAATCAGCTCCCTTGTTGATGATTACCGGCACATTGGCCCAGGTTTCAACGTTGTTAAGGTTGGAGGGATTGTTGCGGAATCCTTTTTCCACCGTATGGATGTATTTGGCCCTGGGGCGGCCGGGATTGCCTTCAAGCGAAGCCATTAATGCGGTTGATTCGCCGCACACAAAAGCACCGCCGCCGCGGCTGATATGGATGTCGAAATTAAATCCGGTGC
>JASFGH010000094.1:0-10221 GCA_050123865.1 Desulfobacterales bacterium
GGCAATACGACCGGTACAGCCGATACCCGATACCACAGACACCTTGTCCAGATCCCAGCCCTGATTCGCTTCGAGCCATTGGAGAGCGCCAATAAAAGTCGTCAGAGCCGTACCGAGCCCGCAACCCTGACACCAAATATGCGGTAACCGCTCGCCCCTTAAAAGCACATCCATGGGATGCAACCCGGTAATCCAGTCGCTATCACCAGCAGATTCGGTTCCGGATAGTTCGGATTGACCCGCATCGGTTATGTCAAAATCAGCCATGAGGTTATCTCTCTTTCGAATGGCTTAGCGCTTATCGGCTTCGGCTGTATCCGGCTTACCGGCAGCCGCACGCAGGGCGCTCAGAATCTGCTGCGGTTCTAAAATGTCACCTCCCAATCGATTTACTCCGATCACTTGTGCACGGCCGGCCGCACATCTTTCGACTTCACGCAAAATTTGGCCTGCGTTAATTTCCGGCACCACAAACGCTCTGATTTTTTTGGCCAGGGCCCGAATTCGTTCCTCCGGAAATGGCCAAACGGTGATGAGCCGCATGTAGCCGATACGAATACCTTCCTTGCGGGCCTGCTCGATCGGCCACAGGGAGGTACGCGCCGATATACCGTAGGATACAACGATTATCTCAGCGTCTTCCAGATGGCGTTCTTCTACTTGGATAATTTCATCTCGATGCCGGCGAATTTTTTGAACCAGTCGTTTGATGTTCCATTCACTGGCCTCGGCATTCATCGCCGGGTACCCGCGCTCGTCATGCGTCAAACCGGTAATATGAAAACGAAATCCGTCACCGGCGATCGCCATGGGTGCGACTTCCCCATCGTTGCCGGACTCAGGATCGCGATAGATTCGAAAATGATCCGGCTCCAGGTCACCTTTTCGAACCAGGGGGCGCCGGACAAGCTCAATTTCTTCTGGTGGCGGTATGATGACCCTTTCGGTCATGTGGCCCACTTCTGCGTCGGTCATGACCAGAACCGGCGTGCGGAATTTCTCGGCTAAATTAAAGGCCCGTATGGTCAGATCGAAAAGCTCCTGGGGGGAGCTGGGTGATAAGGCGATGATTTCATAGTCGCCGTGGGAACCCCAACGGGCCTGCATCATATCTTGCTGCCCCACTAAGGTGGGTAATCCAGTGGAAGGTCCTCCTCGCTGTACATTAACCAGCACACACGGGGTTTCCAGCATAATCCCTAATCCAAGATTCTCCATCATTAAAGAAAATCCGGGCCCACTGGTGGAGGTCATTGATTTGGCGCCTGACCATGAAGCGCCTAATATGGCGTTCATCGAGGCCAATTCATCTTCCATTTGAATGTAAATGCCGCCGACCTGTGGGAGTCGCGTAGACATCCGTTCGGCGACCTCGGTGGCGGGGGTAATGGGATAACCGGCAAAAAATCGACATCCGGCCATAATCGCTCCTTCGGCCGCGGCATAATCCCCCAATAGAAAATGTTCGCCGATGAACAGTCCTTCATGTGAACGCTTGGATTGCATTTGATCTAGGGATCTTTCTCTACCTCATTGATTGCGGATATCTCACTGCTTTCGACATATATGGCAAAGTCCGGGCAGAGCAATGTGCACAGGCCGCAGTCCGAGCAAGCTTCGCCATCGATGACTTCAGGCGGGTGATAGCCTTTGGAATTGGTTTCTTTGGACATCACCAAAACAGCACGCGGGCAGAACTCAACGCAAAAACCACAGCCTTTGCATCGTTCTTCAATGATATAAATAATACCATGGGGAATTTGAATTTGATCCTGGTCTAAGGGTTGGCGCCAAAATTTCATGATGGCTCCTGAAATTTTGATGAAAGCGTCTGAGGGTTTGTGGGTAGCGCCCTGTTGCCCTGCTGGGCGAGGATTCTGTATTAGAAATCGATAATAGGGCAATCTCTAAGATGATTTTATACCACAATTGAGTTTAAATGTCATTGCTCTTTGCAAACAGACGGGCTTTGGCCATTGTCTTTATGAAAAGTTAAGTTTTATATCCGTATTTGTTAGGCTGCATGAAATTCAGGCAGCAATGGCATCCGTCTTTGACAAAAACGGGTTATTTTTAATATGCTTAGCAGTAGTCAGGTGCACACCCGGCTGATTGAATTCACCAAGCGATTCAGATCAGGTAAAGCGGAGGAAACGTCCTCTTGAAAAAAATTCTGTTACTAACGGCCGTCATCGTCGTGCTGATCGTTGCTGGCATAGCGGCTCTTCTCCTGCATTTACAGCATTATGCGCAAACACCTGCCAGCCCAGAGGCCGCAGATACGGTCATCTCCATACCCGCCGGTCAATCCTTCAGCCAAACGGCCGCAACACTTGCCAAGGCTGGTATCATCGATCATCCCTATAAATTCAAGATCGTTGCCCGTCTGAAGGGTTATGATAAAAAACTCCAGGCCGGCGAATACGCACTGTCGGCGACCCTGTCTCCGGTACAAATTCTGCAGAAAATGGTGAACGGCGATGTCAGACTTTACAGGCTGACGGTCCCGGAGGGGCTCAATATCTACCAGATTGCCGAGCTGGTGGAAGAGGCCGGTTTGGCATCCAAAAACAATTTCATAGCGGCAGCAACCAGCGCTGAATTTGCCCATCAGCGGGGTTTGAATGCCGACACCTTCGAAGGGTACCTGTTTCCGGAAACCTATTTTTTCCCAAAAAATACAGCTGTTAAAACGATCATATCGACTATGGTGAACCGCTTCCGGGAGATATTTAGTCCAGGCTGGCAAAAAAGAGCCGCGCAACTGGGTTTTTCAAACCATCAAATTGTCATTCTGGCATCGATCATCGAGAAAGAAACCGGTGCGCCTTTCGAGCGCCCTTTAATTTCATCGGTATTTCATAACCGCTTAAACAGGAAAATGCGCCTGGAATCAGATCCAACGGTCATATATGGATTAGACAATTTTGACGGTAACTTGAAGCGCAAACACCTTGAAGCCCCCACGCCGTATAATACGTATAAACGCAGCGGCCTGCCGGCCGGCCCCATCGCCAACCCCGGCAAAGAATCACTGGAAGCCGCCCTGTATCCGGCCGATACAAAATTCATTTATTTCGTATCTAAAAAAGACCATACCCATCAGTTTTCTACAAATTTCAAAGACCATCAACGCGCCGTCCAAAAATATCAGCTGCGGCGTCGTTAGCTGAATGCACACAGACCTTAAAAATCCCGTTTGCAGCCACATGTGCCCGTGCCCATATGACCGATCCCAAAATGATATAAAATCCAACGGCTTGACATTGAGCCCGTCAGAAGCTAGCTTATAGCAACTTGTAATGCGACCCCATATGATAGGATAGATAAGTACAGGAGGATGACATGACGCATGCAAACAAAAACCGGTTTAAGACCATCATTGATCTTGAAAAGCTAAACCGATTCAATGAGGAAGGGTGTCCGGCCTGCGGACGAAAATTTACATTAGGAGAGCCGGTTGTGCTGGCCTGCGGCGCATGGGAAGGCGAACCCAAATACGTTCATGAAAATGAAGCCACTTTCGATGCCGCCACGTCAACCTACATCGAGAATCGTTGCTATGCGTCTCGCAAGGGATAAACAACGGCGACCATTCCCCGTTCGCTGAAAAAATCGCTGGATCGCTCATCACAGCGTATGCGATCCGTACGACCATCCGTATGATCTCCCCAAACAGGAACCGGTTCAAAAATTGGGCCTTGCCTGAGGCGGTTCATTGCTGCCGGTCGCGTCTTAAGTTTTTCCCGCTAGGTGCCGATATAAAACGAGTATATCTGTGAACTCAGCCTGTGGTCTTAAAAGGCTTTTCAAAGATCAAAGGCTCACCTATTCGCGCTTGATTATGCACAGTTACAGATAGTTATACCATAGAGAGGCTGGGAATGAATCAAAAAAGGCGCTTTATCAATCTGGATAATATGGGTCTGATCATCATCGGTGGCGGGGTCTCCCTGTTCTATTATTACTTTGAAAAGACCATTTTAGCCAGTGAAACCCTGACCATCGTTATAATGGCCGGCATCATTATGCTCATCAGTCTGTGTACCCAGTTGCTGGTCAATAACATTAATCGATCCAAAGAAGCGCTGCGCGAAGCCAACGAAACATTAGAAATCAAAGTCAGGGAGCGCACGGCCGAGCTGCGTGAATCCGAGATGAAATATCGAACCATTTTTGAAAATACGGGTACGGCAACCGTCATCGTCGAGAAGGATACAACCATCTCCCTGGCAAATTCAGAGTTTGCCAACATGGCCGGATACGAAAAAATTGAAATTGAAAATCAAAAATCATGGCTGCACTTTGTGGATGAAAAAACGCAGCGCAAAATCCAAAACGGTGAAGTGATGGCGAACCATCCGGAATACAACCAGAAGCTACCCCATTTCGCATGTACTTTTACCGACAAAGAGGGCGCACAAAAATATATGCTGTGCTCGCTAGCTGACATTCCGGGTTCTGAAAAAAGCGTTGTTTCGCTGGCCGACATTACCGAGCTCAAAGAAGCAGAGCGCCAGATCTATCATCAGGCATTTCATGACACACTGACCAGCTTGCCCAATCGCGCCCTTTTCATGGAACACTTGAACATGTCACTCAAACGCGCCAGGCGTCGGGATGATTATTATTTTGCCGTGTTATATCTGGATATCGATCGCTTCAAACTGGTAAATGACAGCCTGGGCCATAGCGTCGGTGACCAATTGATCAGAGCTTTTGCCAGCCGAATCCAGGAATCCCTGCGCGATCTTGATATTCTGGCTCGTTTTGGCGGTGATGAATTTGTCATTTTGCTCGAGGATATCGAAAACAGCGAATATGCCAGCGGTGTGGCCGATCGACTGCAGCAGGAACTCAAACGGCCCTTTATGATTGAAAACAAAGAGGTCTTTGCACCGGCCAGTTTTGGAGTGGTATTGAATACCCAGGACTATGGTGATCCAGAGGACATCATCCGGGATGCCGACGCGGCAATGTACTATGCTAAAGAAAACGGCAAGGCCCAATACAAAATATTCGATAAAACGCTTCACAAAAAAGCATTGCACCTGCTGGAAAGAGAAACGGATTTGCGCAAAGCCGTCAACAGGAATGAATTTAAAAATCACTATCAGCCCATAGTGGATTTGCAAACCGCATCCCTGGTGGGTTTCGAGGCCCTCATTCGCTGGAACCATCCACAACTGGGTCTTATTTATCCGGGATCCTTCATTTCAATTGCAGAAGAAACCGGACTGATCATTTCGATCACTCAGTTGATCGCCAAGCAGGCCTGTGAGGATTTGTGTTACTGGCAGGACCGGCTCCAAGATGAACTCAAACTCACCATGAATATCAATCTATCCAGCAAACATTTTATGTCCCCCACCCTGCTGGATGATATCAAAGAAATCTTAGAACAATCTGGCATGCCGCCTGAGCAGCTCAAATTGGAAATCACAGAAACCGCCCTGATGGAAGATGCGGATGAAACCATTCGGCTGGTACACCGCTTAAAGGACCTGGGATTGCACCTGGTCATCGACGACTTTGGAACCGGCTACTCCTCACTCAGCTATCTGCAGCGCCTGCCCATTGACACCCTGAAGGTCGATCGCAGTTTTGTCTCAAGAATCCAATCTGAACCGGATGGGAACCGCAATATCGTTGAGGCCATTATTTCGTTGGCCCATCGCTTGAAAATGATGGTGGTGGCTGAGGGGGTGGAGACCGAAGAGCAATTTGCAATATTGCTGGAAATGAACTGCCAATTCGGGCAGGGTTATCTTTTCTCAAAACCGCTCGACAAGCCGGAGATCGACGGACTGATTGAAAACATCCGCCAACTTGCACAGGAAAGCCCGGGTACCCAATTTTCACTACCAGCAATGCTGTCAAATTAACCCACCCTATCTAATTTGCACATTTATGCTATAATCTGGGCAATTGTTGACGAATGGCTCTCTTTTGGAGTAATGGGGTAATGGAGCAATGGAGTAATGTAACAAATGAATCCAACAAATTCAGGGCGCTTTTCCTATCCAATACTCCAGTACTCCAATTCTCCAACACTCCAGTCAAATTGTAACCTTTTCTAAAATTTTTAAGACGCAGACCTGATGAATCTGAAGGACCTATCAATCGAGCAACTGGCCGGTCAACGCGTAATGGTCGGCTTTGAAGGCAAGCGGTTGAACGCGGATTTAAAATTTCTCATTCGCGACCTCAAGGTAGGCGGCGTGATCCTTTTCTCACAAAATATCGAAAACCCCGACCAGGTGAAAAAACTGTGTGAGGCTATTCAAGAATATGCCCGTGCGAACAACCAGCCGCCCCTGATTATCGCCATTGACCAGGAAGGCGGGCAGGTCGCACGACTGAAAGAACCCTTCTCAGAATTTCCGGGCAATCCAGCCATGAAAGATGTCAGAGATGCCATTTTTTTTGCAGAGACAACTGCTTCTGAATTAACCCTGGCCGGCATTAACATGAACCTGGCCCCTGTTATGGACGTCGCTCCGCGGGACATGACCAGTATCATGTCTGAAAGAGCCTTTGGGCATGATCCCGAATGGGTTTCTAAACTGGGATTGACCGTTATATCACATTTGCAGCAGCATCAAATAATGGCCGTGGCGAAACATTTTCCCGGTATTGGCCGAACTGTAGCCGATTCTCATATCGAGCTTCCCTCCTGTGAATACAGCCTGACCGATCTGAAATCATACGACCTGATACCCTTTGCCGATAGCATCGCGCAGGATGTCGCCGGTATCATGCTCTCCCATGTGATGTACCCGGAAATTGACCCAAAATGGCCAGCCAGCCTTTCAGAACAAATTGCTCATCGGCTTTTGCGGGAACAGATGGGCTTTTCAGGCGTATCGATGACGGATGATCTGGACATGGGCGCCATCACCCATCATTATGATATCAGGACCGCAGTCCGTCAAATTCTCCGGGCCGGCATTGACATGGCTCTTGTCTGCCACAAGGGCCCCAATATTGAAATTGCCTATCAAGAAATTTTAGACGGGCTGCGCCAATCGCAGGATATACAGGCCATGGGCATTGAATCGTTGAAGCGAATTCTGGCGCTCAAAAAAAAATATATCAAAATTTAGGAATTTAGGAATTCTTGGATTAATTTCATTGTGAGCGGCTGAAGACATCATCGCTCAACCGGGCCCGGATACCAGCCTTTAAATAGTGAAACCCCGCAGCAGCGACCATCGCGGCATTGTCGCCGCACAATTTTACGGAAGGGATGTGAACTTTCAGGCCCCGGCCTTGAGCATCCCGCCTGACGCTGTTCCTTAAGCCGCTGTTGGCGGCGACACCACCAACAACCGCAATATGCTCACATTCCTTGATCTGAGCCGCATGGATTAGCTTATAGGTTAAAACGTCTACAACCGCGGCCTGAAAACCGGCCGCTATGTCAGCGATCCGGTTGGTATAATCTGATGGATGCTTGGCAACATAGTGCCGGACAGCCGTCTTGATGCCGCTGAAACTGAAATCAAAATCGGATTTATTCAAATACGGACGCGTAAATACAATTTTTTCCGGATTGCCCTCCTTGGCTAGGCGATCAATAGCACCGCCTCCCGGATATCCCAGGCCGAGTAACTTGGCGACTTTGTCAAATGCTTCCCCGACTGCGTCGTCGCGAGTTTGCCCCATCAATTCGACAACCGTGTGCGAGGTGACATAATAAATACCGGTATGTCCGCCGGATGCCAGTAGGGCAACAAAAGGAAACGGGGGCGGCTGCGGTTCAAGAAAAACAGAGTTGATATGGCTTTCGAGATGATTAACCCCGACCAGCGGTACGCCCAGAGCATACGCGAAAGCTTTGGCAAAAGAGAAACCCACCAGTAAGGCACCGACCAGGCCCGGCCCCCGGGTAGCGGCCAGGGCGTCAATCTGATGCTTTTTCAGGCCCGATTCTCTGATCGCTTCGTCTACGACCGCTACAATGGATTCAATATGTTTTCTGGAAGCCAGCTCCGGAACGACGCCGCCGTATTGACGGTGAATGCTAATTTGCGAGGAAATCTTGGAGGATAAAACAGCGGTTCCATCCCGGACGATGGCAGCAGCGGTCTCATCGCAGGATGTTTCGATACCGAGGATATACATGGGGCTCGCTTGGGTTGATCTGGTTTTCTGACAGTGGCCTGCTGGCTTTAAAGCAGGCGGTTCGACTCAGTTCCATTCTGCTGATCGCCAATGGTGCCGTATTGGGTATCGGATGGTTGGTGCCCGACAGTCCTTTGCGATTTTCGCTTTCGGCTCGATACTCTCCGAGTATCCATTTTACCGCCGACTCATCCTCTGCAGACGGTGCCGGCAGACTGCCCCTCGGCGATCCACCTAAAAATACGGCCTATGCTGCCCAGCCAATTCAGCCGTCTGGTGGGAGAATGGTTTTGCGTGTTTTTGGTCATTGTCAGCTTTAATCCCATATTAGACGTCGGCCAGCTTCCCTGCAGTCAAGAATTTCACCGATGAGATAGGCTTGTTCATCAAGTGCTTCGATGCGTTGCATCACATCCAGGACTGCGTGATCGGGGACGACAACGATCATACCGATGCCCATATTGAAAGCGCGCGCCATTTCTGGTGCGCTGATGTTGCCGCCTTTCTGTAAAAAGGGGAAAATAGCTGGAATGTCCCAGCTTTCGTCGCGAATTAAGATGCTACATGCCTGGGGGACGATCCGGACGATATTCTCCGATATGCCGCCACCGGTGATATGCGCAATTCCATGGATCGGCAGGTCCTTTATCAGAGCCGCGATCGTAGCTGCATAAATCTTGGTGGGCGTCAATAATTCTTCGCCAATGCTTTTTCCCAGTTCCGGTATTTGCTCGTCGATTTTTAAGTTAAGGGTCTCAAAGCAAACTTTGCGAACCAGGGAATATCCGTTGCTGTGCAGACCGCAGGAAGCGATACCGATCAGTTTATGCCCGACCCGTATTTCGGTTCCGTCGATGATTTTACTGTTATCCACCACACCCAATGCGAAACCGGCCAGATCGTATTCATTGGCCGGATAGAAACCGGGCATTTCCGCGGTTTCACCCCCTAAGAGGGCACATTGCGATAGCTGGCACCCCCGGGCAATTCCCCGAATGATATCGGTCGCACGCTGATTATCGAGTTTACCCATTGACAGATAATCGAGAAAGAAGAGTGGCTTTGCGCCCTGAACGATGATATCGTTGACGCACATTGCCACCAGATCAATGCCGACCGTATCGTGTTTATCCAGCATAAATGCGATCTTGAGCTTGGTCCCCACCCCATCGGTCGAGCTGACCAATACCGGTCTTTCCAGATTTGCAAGATTCAGCGAAAAAAGGCCGCCAAATCCACCGATATCGCTCATCACACCGGCACGCGCTGTTTTTTTTGCAATCTCACCGATGGCATCGACCAGTTTATTGGCCTTATCAATATCAACACCGGCATCGGCATAGGTTAAGGATTCTTTCATGGGGATCTCCTGAATATCGCGCCTGGTTTAAACTTTAAAAGCCTACGGGATCTAAAAATACGAAAGTGACCATCTGAAAAGCGAAAAACCCTTGAAAATTAATCTGATCCAGCATAAAAGTCAAAGCAATTTTTTGACGTTCGGGTCAGGATCGAAATAACATCGGTGTAAAGGACCCGAGTTAATAAACGAACCGAAATATGGCATTGCAAATGCAAAACAGGAGTAACCCATGTTTACTTTTGCCAGACTGGATCGCCTGCCGCCTTATGTATTCGCAACCGTTAATGAAAAAAAAATGAACGCCCGGCGAGCGGGCGAAGACATCATCGACCTGGGCATGGGGAATCCCGATCTGGGTACCCCGCAACATATCGTTGATAAACTGGTCGAGTCTGCTCAAAAACCACATAATCACCGGTATTCAGCATCAATGGGGATCACCAAACTGCGAATGGCCATTGCCGACTGGTACGGACGCAGATTCGATGTCGCTATCGACCCGAACACAGAAGCGATCGCTACGATTGGTGTCAAGGAGGGAATGTCGCACTTAATTTTGGTCACGATTCGCCCCGGCGATGTCGTTTTTACACCCAATCCGACCTACCCCATTCACCCGTATTCTGCCATCATTTCCGGTGGAGACGTCAGGGGTATACCGCTGGGACCTGAAGCCGATTTTTTTGAAAATTTGCTTTCGGCGACCAAAACCACCTGGCCACGACCCATAG